>NZ_JBIOAG010000070.1:0-2327 GCF_043951795.1 Liberiplasma polymorphum
AACTTCATTATATCAAATAAAAAAAAGAGCAGTTGATAACTGCTCTAAATTAATTAAAATATACCTGATACTGTAAATAAAGCCGCAAACACTAAACTAATTATTGTCATTAATTTAATTAAAATGTTAATGCTTGGTCCACTTGTATCTTTAAATGGATCCCCTACAGTATCCCCTGTAACACTTGCTTTATGGGCAAAACTACCTTTATTGCCGTGGTTACCTTCTTCAATGTATTTTTTCGCATTGTCCCAAGCGCCACCACTATTAGCCATGAAGATTGCCATACTTATACCACTGGCTAAAGCACCAGCTAATAAGCCACCAAGTGCTTCACTACCAAGAATAAATCCTACAAGTAAAGGAGAAGCCACAGCTAAAATACCAGGAATAATCATTTCTTTTAAGGCTGCTTTAGTTGAAATATCAACACAGCGGGCATAATCAGGTTTTTGAGTTCCATCCATAATGCCAGGCATCTCTTTAAATTGTCTTCTTACCTCTTCAATCATCTTACCAGCAGCACGTCCAACACTTGACATGGTTAGTGAACTAAATAAGAACGGTAACATGGCTCCAATCAAGATCCCAACGATAACTTTTGGATTCGCAATATTGATGGCGGTTAATCCAGGAGCAGCTTGAATAAAGGAACTAAACAAGGCAAGAGACGTTAAAGCCGCACTACCAATCGCAAAGCCTTTTCCAATGGCAGCAGTCGTATTCCCAACACTATCTAACTTATCAGTGATTTCACGAACATGAGGATCCATGCCACACATTTCAGCAATCCCACCAGCATTATCTGCAATCGGACCATACGCATCAATGGCAATAGTCATACCTGTAGTTGCCAGCATCCCAACAGCACTTAAAGCAATACCGTATAACCCAAATACACTATAAGATAATACAATTACGCCACTAATTAATAATACTGGAATTGCAGTTGATTCCATACCAATACTTAAGCCACCAATAATGTTTGTAGCATGGCCTGTTTCAGACTGTTTGGCAATTTCTTTAACACGTTTATAATCACTTGATGTATACATTTCAGTTGTGAATCCAATTAGAATACCAACTGCTAAACCAGATATTATCGCAACTAATGGTCCGTAATTTTCAAACCAACCATTCTCTACGTAATACCAAGTTAAAGCAATCGTGAATAAAAAGAAGATTGCTCCAGCATAATATGTTCCTTTTTTAAGTACTTTATGCGGTGAATCAGCTTGTTTTGTACGTACGGTCACTGTACCTACAATCGCACTTATAATCCCTACAGCCGCTAAGAATATAGGGAATAATGCCCATTGTAAATTATGCTCTGTACCAAGCAATGCACCAAGTGTAATAGCAGCAATTAATGATCCAATATAAGATTCAAATAAATCCGCACCCATTCCAGCAACATCACCAACATTGTCACCAACATTATCAGCAATTACTGCAGGGTTTCTAGGATCATCTTCTGGAATCCCTTTTTCTATTTTTCCTACTAAATCGGCACCAACGTCCGCAGCTTTAGTGTAAATTCCACCACCTACACGTGCAAACAACGCAATCGAGGACGCCCCAAGCCCAAATCCAGTAATATACTGAATGAACTCTTTGATTTGTTCCTCACCTACATTTTCAATAGGTAAGTTAAATAAATTAACACCGATTAAATAAGAAATAATAAGCCCTGCTAAACCAAGCCCAACGACTGCCATACCCATAACAGCCCCACCACTAAAGGCAATATCTAACGCTTTATTCATACCTTCATCACGTGCACTTGTTGCGGTTCTAGAGTTTGCAGCTACAGCGCCTCTCATTCCTAAATAGCCTGCTAATCCACTTAAAAAAGCTCCAGCCGCAAAAACAGCCGCAGTCATAAAGTTAATCGCAAATCCTATAATAAAGAATAAAATAAATACAAAGATAAATAATATTTTGTATTCACGGCTTAAAAAAGCCATTGCACCCTCTCTGATGTATCCAGATATTTCTTCAACACGGGCATTACCTTTTGGTACTCTTTTTATTTTATAAAAGAGTATTACGGCATAACCCATTGCTAAAAAACTGAATATTAGGGATAATACTAAAAATAGTGTCATAAAAATCCTCCACTTCCATAAAATCACTTTTTAATATGTAAAGAGTATATCAAAAAGCGCTTACATTAGCAAGTAACATTTTATTTTAATCAACGAATCAAAGAGCCTATCCCCTTAACAAAGCCTTTTAATTACGCCATTTTTAAAATCAAACTTTATCCTAAGTAATTTACCTTATTGTATAAAGGCCTTTTATGATATAATAAATATGATTTTAAA
>NZ_JBIOAG010000071.1:0-2295 GCF_043951795.1 Liberiplasma polymorphum
ATATAGATGAAAAAAAATTAGCATGTTCAGTATTTTTAATGTTTTTTCTTTTAACATCTTTTGTGCTTACTCCAACTAGCGTTCAAGCTAATAGTAGTCAAGATAATCAAAATGTTTCTATTGAAATCGATAAGGATGCTTATCATAGTTCTGATGATTTTTTTGTAACATCTTCATCTTCAGGGTGTGATTCACGGTGGTATTATGATACTGGTACAACATTACCGCAGGAAGCGGACTATACAAGTTGTGATTTGTTAAATAGAGTACGAATAGGTGATATCTTATATGAGGAAGCCACCATTGTTTCTACTTTAACAGGACATGTTGCAATAGTTGAGGGTATTTTTTTTGACAACGGCCAACCATATATTAGACTGATTGAAGCTGTTTCATGTGGTGTTGTTAGAAGTGTATTGGATTGTAATAGACTAAGTGAAAATGATGGAGAGGTTTATAGAGTAATTGGTGCTTCTTACACTGAGAGATCTAATGCAGTAGATTTTGCAATATATGAATTGGGAAAAGGTTTTAATCACGTTTTCTCCGGTGGTTGTACGTCTAGAAATACTTGGTATTGCTCCCAGCTCGTTCATTGTGCTTACGATAATCAGGGGTATAATTTAGCGGGTAATCCTATATTTTTTCCACGACAAATCACTAATAGTGATTTAACCAATATTGCAACCGTAGGTGGTGGTGGTGGATATCTACCTCCAGGTGGAGGTGATGGACCACCAGCAATAGTTCCTAACTTTTATAAGGAAGAAGATTTAGCAGCAGAATAAATTACTTTGTACTTCCCTTATCTTCATTTAATTCTCATACTGCTTTTATCATTATTAGGAAGGAGGTTCAAGATGCCTTTATTTGAGATAATGTTTTTGCTTCTATTTATTGTATTTCCTTTACTCACTATTTTAAGTTCTATTATAGGTGGGATAAAATTTAAAAGAATATATATAATGCCTTTGATTACATTTGGTACATTTTTTTTACTGTTAAGTTTAGTAACTAGAAATATTACTGAAATAATAGAAGGTCTAATGTGGGTGCTGTTATATACAGTTATCTCTTTAGTTATCGTTATTGTTACCAAAATTATTATTAAAAAAAAACATTAATTATTAACTTTATGTCTAACGCTAGGGAAGCAACACTTACTGATTACGATTAATTTTAGTAATCACCGGAAAGAGAAGTGTTGGTTAATAAAATCTATGCTTTTTTAGATAAGAAACTATATTTTACCTAGTAACACTTACAGGATTTTAAGCATCAATTGCAGACAATGTATTTTGATTTTGGAATAGCTTTATTGATATTGTTAGTATTGGGGTCAGTAGAAACATCATCGATTAATGAATAACAATCAATCTCTTTTATATAGGGTTGTACATGATTAGTCATCACTTTGTCATATTGACCTGTATTTTTTTCTAGCGTAATTAATATTATTAGTTCTCTTAGCATTTATTCTCAATAGTTTTCCGTAAAACTTAACGAATATTCAATATAGAGATGCCTACTATTAAGAGAATTGTTGTCATACTTAATATTTCAATTCTACTTTAATATGATGGGTTATATTATTTCATTTCCACTAGTTTTACTAACAAATCATGTGCTTTCTGCACTAAAAAAATAAACTCGTACAACTATTGGAAATAAACTCGTACAACTATTGCTCAAAAATGGGATAAACTCGTACAACTAAAGACATCTTAATCATACCGAGTTTATTTATCACGCTATAAGCCCATTATATGGCTTTGTTAAGCGGTTGATTGATAGATAAACTTTTTCTTTTTAATAAATAAACGCTTATTTTCAGAAGAATTAAAGGTGCATTTTCACTGATTTCTATGCAAATCTCAGTGAACTGCACCTTTTTTAGTTATTTTAGTACCGGGGGGATTTGATGGTTTTTAAGGTAGTTTTTTAGGGGGATTTGAACTTTACAAAATAATAATACAATGCTTTATCTTATGAACAGTTTTCCTAACGCCATAATCAACAATGCTAGGAAGTAAGACGGTAAGCGTCAACGGATGGACGTCAAGACAAAATAAAACAGTCCCTAGTGGAATCACTGGGGACTGTTCATAGAAAATTTTTGTCTAATGGTTTCATTGTATGGTGTTAAGGTGTTTAAATCCAGTTCATTGATTTTGGTGTTCGCCAAAATATGAAGGACATGGGCTATGTACTTATATGGATTAATATTATTTAAAATAGCTGTTTGAACGATGGAATATAAGACTGACGAAGCGTATGCACCATTAGGTGTGTTAT
>NZ_JBIOAG010000072.1:0-1988 GCF_043951795.1 Liberiplasma polymorphum
CCCGAGTTTTGCAGTTGGCTATTTAAAAACTGTAGAGTTCACAACAAAAAACAACAGAACAGACAACCATCTAGATCGCTATTTTAAGGTATTTAGATGGTTTTTTATATAGTTCAACTACAAAACTAAAAATAGTATAAATATATGTTGTATTAAGTTGTACTAATGTAGTATAATAGTATTAGGTGGTGAGCGTATGTTTATTAAAAAAATCAAGGTTCCCAATGCAGATGATTACAATGTTTATTTAGTTGAAGGCTATCGTGGTATGGATGGCAAGGTAAAACATCGAACTTTAAAAAGTTTTGGACGTTTGAGTGAGCTTATGCAAATTGATTCTCATGTGATTGATAACTTAGAAAAACAAGCCAAAGAATTGACATTGAAAAGAGATCAAAACCAACAAGACTTTCTTTTTCTTGATTTTTCCGAAAGACATGATGGAAGTCAAAAGTCTCTCAACTATGGCTATGTCTTCTTAGAGCGACTTTACAATAAAATCGGGTTATCCCGTTTTATGCAAACTTACCAAACACAAGTGAAATGTCAGTACAACTTAGATGATATCTTAAAACTACTTGTCTTTTCGCGTTGTTTAAACCCAGGGAGTAAGAAGAAAGCCTATGAAGGCAAGGGAAACTACTTCTTTGAGTTCAGTGATTTCAAATTAGACGATATCTATAAGTCACTTGATTATTTAGCTGAAGTTAAAGACGACTTAACCTTAGCGATGCACGAAGGGATTAGTGAGACATACGGCAGAGACTGCACACTCGTTTTCTATGATGTGACGAACTATTACTTTGAATCAGAAGAAATGAACGGGCTAAGACAAAGAGGTGTCTCTAAAGAGAAAAAGAAAACAGGGATTATTCAAATGGGACTCTTTATCGATCGTAACGGGATCCCCATTACGTATGAACTCTTTCCAGGACACACCAATGATTTATCAACGATGCGACCTATCTTAGAAAAGATAAAGAAACAGTACAACTTAGGAAAAATCACTATTATCGCTGATAAAGGCAATAATAGCGGTAAAAACTTAGACTATATCGACAGACAAAAAGACCATTACATCATCAGTCAAAAGATTAGACAAAGAGGGAATCAGTTGGCCGACATTGTCTTAGACCAAAAAGATTACATCATGAATAGTACAGGCACATTCAAGTATAAAACGGTTGAAAGAGAACGTGAGATTAAAGAAAACGGTAAAGTCGTTTCAACCATAAAAGAACATCTCTTGTGTTTTTGGAGTTTAAAGGAAGAACGTTACCAACATGGTAAACGTGGATTATTGGATGAAAAGATTGATAAGTTTATTAATGATCCATCATTATTAAACGCTTCAAACAGTTTTGGGGTTAAAAAATACTTTAAGAAAACCACGTATGATAAAGACACAGGCGAAATCGTTAAAACGAAAAATCGTTATGAGTTTAATCAAGATAAGTATGAACGCGACATTGCGCTTGATGGGTATTATGCGATTGTGACCAATGATTTAAACCTCACACCCTTTGAGATTATTGATCACTATAGACAACTTTCAGTTATAGAGGATTCCTTTAGAGTGACGAAAACAGACTTAGAAGGAAGACCGGTGTATGTATGGACAGATAACCATATCAAGGGGCACTTCCTCACATGTTTTATCGCGTTAACACTCTACAGATTACTACAACTAGAAACCAATAACGAATACTCTGTGAATCGGCTTAAGGAAGCGTTGAATAGTGCAAGTGCCGTTTCGTTAGATCAAGGAATCTACCTTCTTCATGATACGCATGATATTATTAAAGATTTATGTTTAGTCAATCGTGTTGATTTAGGCTTTAAGAAAGTTAAAATAGAATACCTTAAGAATCAGTTAGACAAACTTAAGACCGCTTAATACAACAAGTAAAAACATCAAAAAAGAGACTACAATCCACTAATAAAGCGGATTGGGTCTCTTTTACTCTTTTTAAACTATAAAACTCGGG
>NZ_JBIOAG010000073.1:0-1801 GCF_043951795.1 Liberiplasma polymorphum
AAAGAGGCTGTAAAGAAATGAATTTGAAATAGAATTCAAGGCTTTGCGGCCTTTTTCTTTTTAAATCATTTAAAAAACACCTATTATGGCGTTTTAAAGATAACCTAAAATGCATTTCACGAGGAAATGTAAGTTTATTGTAGCGTGTTGTTAACGTCGGTAACGTTTGTTATGAAATTTCTTAAGATTAAACCCAATGGTGATTAAATCTAGCTCTAATCTTATACCTTTGAAACCTGTTCGGGTAAACCTTCTAAAGCGCATATCTTCTTTAATGACGCCAAAGGCGCCTTCAACTTGTATTGATCGTTGAACTCTTAATTCGATACCTAGTTCTGAATCAAGATTTCTTATGACCGCTTGCTTCATTTTATCGTAACCTTTTATGAAATTGATTTTCCTATTTTCTTTTGCTTTTGTACAGTGTTTCTTTTGTCTACATTTCATACAGT
The DNA here is from genome assembly GCF_043951795.1 of Liberiplasma polymorphum. Classification (NCBI taxonomy): domain Bacteria; kingdom Bacillati; phylum Mycoplasmatota; class Mollicutes; order Liberiplasmatales; family Liberiplasmataceae; genus Liberiplasma; species Liberiplasma polymorphum. The sequence continues at coordinate 453 of NZ_JBIOAG010000073.1, forward strand.
GTAAACACTCGTACTCTTCAATCGTGTGTTCTGACTTAATGCGGTCACTTTGATATTCCCTTATTTTTATAAACTTTTTATTATTTGGACATCGATAGTTCCCATTTTTATCGATGCGAAAATTCTCTTTGTTGTAAATCTTCTTTTTAAACTTTGGGTCTCTTTCTTTTGCCCACATTCCATACTTTTGATAAAGCGCCATACCTTTTTCTAAACAGTAAGAATAGTTATCATAACTCCCGTATCCTGCGTCTGCGACTGGATACCTTGGATAGTGCTCATACATCAGGTTGTATTTTTCAAGTAATGGTTTAAAGGTATGAAAATCCGAACCGTTTTGATAGGCATCAATCACCATAATATATTCATTACTCACACCGAGTTGAACATTATAACCAGGTTTTAATTGCGCGTTTCGCATATGGTCTTCTTTCATATGCATAAACGTCGCATCATGATCTGTCTTAGCGTAGCTGTTTCGGTTTGGGCCGATAATCTTCAAGTCGTGTTTATAGGCTTCTAATTTCTCTAAGTAAGCTAAAAATGTATCATAATATCTTTGAAGCTCTGTCTTTCTTTTACCTTTCCCGTAGACAAAGTTTATCCCTTCTTGATCGACTAAGCCAATCAAACGATTCACAATCTTTTTTACCGTTTTAACCGTATAACTATCCATCGTTTGTATCGGCTTTTGATTCGCTTTTATAAATAAAGGGTTAACTTTGGGTAAGGCTTTTGTGATTTTTTCATAGAGCTTTTTACGATGCGTTATAATGGCACGTCCCCACCTAAAGCTATATTTGTTCGCATCCGCTTCAATCTTCGTCCCATCAATGTAAAGTTTATCTGTATCAATAGTTTCGTGCTTCATAATCTCTTGCATCAAAGCTTGTTGTAAATAGGTTAACTTATCACCTATTTCTTTCATCACTTCATTAATCAACTGATGACTTGGCACTTCGATGCCTTCAATCAAGTACATAAACCTAATATCATTTTGGCAGGCTTTTTCAAGCGCTCTTGTGCTTCTTATATCAACCATAAACCCAAATAAAATGGCGTTTAATATTTGAACTCGATTTTTTCGATGTCTCCCTTTATCTTTTGGGGCATCAAAGTAATTTTCTAACCCTAATCCTTTCGTGAGTTCCAAATACGTAAAGACCTCTGAATCTTTTTTTATTTTTATGCCTAAATCCAGTGGTAATACGAGTTGATTTGTAGTATAATTTTCTGTGTATTTAGGAGTTCTAATCATACCCTAATTATACCAAAAAACCGGCTCTTTCGAGTCCGGTTTTTTCGTTTAATAGGCTTTTTAGGTTATTTCTATTTCATTACAGCCTCTT
>NZ_JBIOAG010000074.1:0-1735 GCF_043951795.1 Liberiplasma polymorphum
TTTTATAGCGTAAAAAAAGACGGTTTAACCGTCTTTTTAAAGTTTAGTATCATCAATGGAATCGAGATATTTTTTTATTTCTGGAATAATAGCTTTTAAAGTGCCATCTTCGAATGGACTTTTTAATTCAGCAAGTTTATGTAATCCTAAGAAAGAATCGGATCCACCAGCTTTACATAATGTTAAGTAACTTTTCCAAGCTGTTTCATGATCTTTTCTAGAACGAACCCAGTACTGGAAAGCACTGAGTTGTGCAAGTGTGTAATCAATCATGTAAAAAGGAACGACGAAGATATGCATGACAAATTGCCACCCATTACCATTTTCTAGGTAAGAGTTGTCATCGTAAATTTTGTATGGGAAATACTTTTTATCAATTTCTAACCAGGCTTTTTTACGTGCTTCAATTGTCATATCAGGATTTTCATAAACAACATGTTGAAACTCATCAATGGCAACCCCATAACTTATAATCATCAAAGCATGTGTTAAATGTGAAAATTTATATTTTTCAGTATCTTCTTCAAAGAATAAGTTAATCCATGGCCAAGCAAAAAATTCCATACTCATTGAATGAATTTCCATCACATCAGGACTTGAGGTTAAGTATTCAGGAACTTCGTGATGACGACTCATATACATCTGAAAAGCATGACCAGCTTCATGGGTTAAAACATCAACATCCCCTTTTGTCCCATTAAAGTTAGAGAAGATAAAAGGAGAGTCATAATTCGCAATAAAAGTACAATAACCGCCACCGGCTTTACCTTTTCTAGCTTCTAAATCAAGTAAATTTCGTGTTTTCATGAAAGTGAAAAACTCATCGGTTTCTTGACTCATTTCTTGATACATAGTCGAGGCACGTTTCACCATCCAATCCTTATCCCCTTTAGGTTTTGGATTACCTGTATCAAATTCAAGAGACAAATCATAGTGATAAATCGGGTCGAGATTTAATCGTTTTTGTTTACGTTTTGTGAGTTCGGTATTTAAAGGAACGACATGTTCAAATACTTGTTTACGATAATTTGCGACATCTTCGGGACCATAATCAACACGACCCCAACGATTATAGGCTAATTCAACAAAGTTTTTATACCCTAGTTTTTTAGCGATTTCAGTACGCACTTTCACTAAATCATCGTATAGTTTATCTAGTTTTTCTTCGTTTTCTTGTAAAAATGAAGAAGTAGCTTTTGAAGCACGCCTTCTCATGTCTCGATCAGTACTTTGTGCAAATGGAGTCATTTGAGATAAGTTTCTTGTTTTGCCTTCAAATTCTATTTGAGCTGAGGCAAGAATCTTTTGGAACTGGCTTGCGAGTTCATTTTCTTTTTGTAAATCACTCATAATTTCGTTAGAAAAAGTTTTTAATGAAATCTCAGCTTTTTGAAATAATAAAGCCCCTTTTTTACTTTCTAGTTCTTTTCTGAATTTTGATTGTGTTAGTGCTTGATAATATAAATTGTTTAATTGTCCGAACATGGGACTGTTTCGATTGAAAAAAGACTTTTCTTCATCATAAAATTTATCAGTAGTGTCTAATGAATGTCTTATGTTAGCTAGGGTGCTCACAGTGTTAAAATCAAAGCGGATTTTATTAATTTTATCCATGGCTTTTTCTTGCGAATCAACATCGGTTGCTTCGTTAAAATCACTTAGTGCCTGTTGAAACGTTTCCTTTAAAACTTCCATATTAGGACGCTCATATTGATAATCTTCAAATTTCATCTTA
>NZ_JBIOAG010000075.1:0-1682 GCF_043951795.1 Liberiplasma polymorphum
CACTAAAACCACTTAAAGCTCTAATTAGAGAGATTTAAGTGGTTTTTCATATAGAACAACTACAAAACTAATAATTTGTAATTTTATGTTGTGTAGTGTTATGTACTGTGATATAATAATACTAGGAGGTAATGCCTATGTTTATTAGAGTTACGACATCACCCGATAAGAAATTTTCCAAAGTATACCTCGTGGAAGGATATCGTGATGAGAAAGGGAAAGTCAAGCAACGGATTATTGAGAGTCTTGGTGATTTAGAAACATTGACCAAGGCAAACCCTAATGCATTAGAAGATTTAAAAGTATGGGCCAAGGAAGAGACAAAAAGACTCAAGGGGAAACTACCCTTAGAAGTGGTTTTTTCGGATCTACAAACAGACTCAGACAGTCTGTTTAATTACGGCTACGTATTTTTAGAACGTATTTACCATAGAATAGGTCTCTCGCGTTTTATGCAAGATTATCAATCTAAAGTAAAATGTCAGTACAACCTAGATGACATCTTAAAATTGCTTGTCTTCTCACGTTGTTTAAACCCTGGAAGTAAAAAGAAAGCGTATGAAGGTAAGGGGAACTACTTCTTTGAGTTCAGTGATTTCAAATTAGACGATATTTATAAGTCACTGGGTTATTTAGCGGATATTAAAGATGATCTTACACAGGCGATGCATGAAGGGATTAGTGAGACATACGGAAGAGACTGTACTCTTGTTTTTTATGATGTGACAAACTATTACTTTGAATCAGAAGAGATGAACGGGTTAAGACAACGCGGTGTCTCTAAAGAGAAAAAGAAAACAGGAATTATTCAAATGGGCCTCTTTATCGATCGAAACGGTATCCCAATCACTTATGAACTTTTTCCAGGTCACACCAACGACCTTTCTACGATGAGACCAATCTTAGAAAAAATTAAGAAACAATACAATTTGGGGAAAATTACTATTATCGCCGATAAAGGCAATAATAGTGGTAAGAACTTAGACTATATTGATAAGCAACAGGATAAGTACATCATCAGCCAAAAGATAAGACAAAGAGGCAATCAGTTAGCCGACATTGTCTTAGACCAAGATGATTACCTCACAAACAGTACAGGCACATTCAAGTATAAGACTGTCGCAAGAGAACGTGAGATTAAAGAAAACGGAAAAGTCGTTTCAACAATTAAAGAACATTTACTGTGTTTTTGGAGTTTGAAAGAAGAACGTTACCAACACGGTAAGCGCGGATTACTCGATGAAAAGATTGATAAGTTTATGAACGACCCAAGTCTTTTAAACGCCTCTAACACGTTTGGAGTTAAGAAATACTTTAAGAAAACAACGTTTGATAAAACGACCGGCGAAGTCGTCAAAACCAAAAACAGTTACGCCTTTGATCAAGAGAAGTATGAACGTGATGTCGCACTTGATGGGTATTACGCGATAGTGACTAATGATTTAGACCTCACCCCCTTTGAAATCATTGATCACTATAGACAACTATCAGTAATAGAAGATTCCTTCAGAGTGACAAAAACAGACTTAGAAGGAAGGCCTGTTTATGTTTGGACAGATAACCATATCAAAGGCCACTTTCTAACATGTTTCATCGCGTTAACACTTTACCGCTTACTACAGCTTGAAACCGATAACGCATACTCCGTTAACAAGCTCAAAGAGGCACTAAATAGTGCAGTA
>NZ_JBIOAG010000076.1:0-1680 GCF_043951795.1 Liberiplasma polymorphum
GAAGCCACTGAAAAACTACCTTAACAAAAAGAGACCAATAACTTTGATTAGTTTCAAAAGTGATTTGGGCCTCTTTTTTTGGTGAAAACATAAAAAAAAGTAAAAAGGTCTATGCTATTAAACCATTTCTTTCATAATTCGTTTCATATTGACGACGAATATCGCGGTTGCCGCCTGCAGGGTCATACCGAAAAGGTCATGGGATTGAGCGGTCGCATACCCATGACGATGTTTCATTTCACTGTTTTTTGCTTCGATCTTGTAGCGCTCTTTTACACGCGATTTGAAATACTCAGTATTTTGAAAATTCATTTGATTGTGGTGAATATTTGATTTGATGGAGATAGAATACGATTTCGTTTTTGAATTTTCTTTATAGCACTGCTCCTTCAGAGGACAAATCTTGCATTTTTCTATATCGAAGAAGTATGTTTCAACGGTCCCTTTACCATCGACTTTGTGCTTTTCGGGCCTTGTGCTTACTTTCTTAAAAGCCATATGTCCTTCAGGACACACCATCATCCCTGCGTCTTTATTGAAGAAGAAACCTTCAACTTTTCGTTTGTTCCCTTGAGATACTGTGCGGCTCAATTTGGAAATGAGTTGGATGTCTTCATTGGTTGTCATTTCAATGTTTTCGGCTTCTGAATAAGCGGCGTCACCGATGATTTCATCGACTTCCATACCCGCTTGTCGCGTTTTTTCAAGCAATGCTTTCAGTTGCTTGCCATCGTGTTTTTCACCCGATGTCACAACGGCACTCGTGATGATGCGATCCTCGCTCATCGCGATATGGGTCTTATAACCGAAAAAGGACGTGTCTGCTGTCTTGTGGCCTGTTCTTGCATCTTCATCTTTTGATAATTTCAAGTCATGTAAATGATCGTCGACAATCTCATCTAGATAGTTGAGTGTTTCTTGGATATGAGGATAGGCGATGAATCTTTCTTCCTTTTTTATGAGGGTGCATAATGTCTTTGTATAGTCGATTTCATCTTCTAAGATGCCATTGTTAGGCTTTTTTGGCATTTTGTCCTTGAAACGTTCATCAAGTTTATAGATTTCTTTCCGAAGATTTTTTGTTTTCTCCTGCAATACTTGACGCGGTGATTTTTGGTTGAATCGTGCGCCTGTATGCGTCGAATCGACAATGATGGTCTTGTTTCTCAAGAGCCCATTTTCTTTAGCGATCATCACGGTTATAGCTATCAACTTGTCTAAAAGTTCAGAGTCCTTCAACCGCTCTCGTCGAAACTTAGTCAACGATGATGACTCAATGACACTCGCTTCTGGTGTCAAACCTAAAAAATACTTGAACGACATATCCACCATCGCACGGTTGACAAGATCAACATCCGAACAGGGATAAATCTGTTTCAGTAAAAGGTATTTGAACATCATAATGGGGTTTACCGCATTACGACCCATTGACTCACTATATTTGTCTTTAAGTTCATCATAGATAAACTCGAAATCCACCAACTCCAACATCTTTCGCAGGAAGTTGTCTTTAGGAATGATCTGTTCATATAGTTCTGAATAAGCACTCAACTTAAGTTCAGTTTGCCGCTTTAACATCGTATCACACCCTTACCTCTATTATACTATACACAAAGTGTCATTAAAAGCTAAATCACGCCATTTAAGGGATTAGTTTTCCACTGGAAAACTCAAAAAAAA
>NZ_JBIOAG010000077.1:0-1577 GCF_043951795.1 Liberiplasma polymorphum
ATCACCTATTATAATATATTTGTCTCTTTGTATTAAGAGGTAGACATATCCTCATATGTATATAATAATTAAATTGATAACATTGTAGACTATTTACCCATCACCTTACAGCTTCTTTTGAAGACTGGTTTATTGAGGCTATAGCTACAGTTTCAATTGAGTGTGGTAATGAGTTAGATACGGCTACTTTAGAAGGGTAGACCGGTTATTGAAATAGGGAACACCGAATTGAAAATGTGTAGTTGCGCTACAGTGTTAATCAAAGAAAGGAATGGTAATTTGATTTACGTTGGTATTGACGTCGCTAGTAAGAAACACGACTATGCGATTATGAATGACTTAGGCGAGATAGCGAGCACTGGAAGTATTGATAACTCTCTAAAAGGATTTAAAAAACTCCAAGACGCTATGAGGAACGCCCAAGAGTTTTTTCAAGACCAAAATATACGTATAGGACTTGAATCAACTGGGCATTATAGTATTAACATCCTCCATCACCTCGCGAAAAATGACTATAAGGTAATGTTAATCAACCCTTTATTAACCAATATGGATCGCAAATCATCATCGCTTCGTAAAACGAAGACAGATAAAATCGATGCATTATCCATTTGTATGTTTCTCGACAGAAACAAATTTGACTTCAAGCCCTATACACTTAAATCTTATCATACTGAAGAGCTAAAGTCATTATCTAGAGAGCGTTTAGCGATAAAAAAACAGTTGCGTATTGAACTAAATAAACTGCACGCCTTGATAAGTATTACGTTTCCAGAATACTACAAAGTATTCAAAAATATTCAACTCAAAGTGTCGTATCGAGTCCTTAAAACTTACGGGATTCCAAGTGTCATCGCAACGACACGTATAGACGGTTTAACCAATACCTTGCATAAAGGATCACGTGGACACTATGGCTATGAACAAGCCGTAAACCTTAAAACGCTCGCTCAAGAAACAATTGGTCAAGATTCTAGGGTATATGCCTTTCAAATTAAAGCCCTCGTTGAACGCATCGAATTTCTCAATACACAAATCAAAAGCTTTGAGGCAGAAATCAAGGACATCGTCGATAACCATTTCACGTATCTACTTAGTGTCCCTGGGATTGGATACACAACTGCAGGTATCATTTTAGGTGAAATCGGTAATATTCTTCGTTTTAGTAATGCGAATAAATTATTAGCCTACGCGGGTCTCGATCCTTCGGTGTATCAGTCTGGTGATTATGATGCGCCAAGAAGAAAGATTTCTAAACGTGGCTCCGCTACCTTAAGATGGGCTATTCATATTGTCTCTTCCCGCATTATCCACTGTGATCAAACCTTCATTGATTACTACAATAAGAAGATGAGCAAAGAGGGTAAAAGCTATTTAACAACATTAGGACACGTTACTAAGAAAGTTACAAGAGTTCTCTACTCAATCATCAAACATCAAAAGGAATTTATTCCGCAAACATAAAATAACTTACACCGAAGCTAAGCTACTACACTTTGTGTGGTTCTTTAATTATGCCTTAAATTAGATCTTTGTAAAAAAATACAAGTTTTACTTGAAAACTAAATAGTTAGCTC
>NZ_JBIOAG010000078.1:0-1558 GCF_043951795.1 Liberiplasma polymorphum
GAGGTGACTAACTATTAAATGTCAAGTGCTATTTGAGACTGTTAATAGAACTAATACGAAAAACCCTCTAACTTATTACAGTAGAAGGTAGAAGAAAAACTATTTGTATCTAACTTAGCCGCCACAGTTTAGGTTAAATACTTAGTTTAAAAGTTGATGGTTGAACGTTGTTTGAGTTTTCTCTAAATGATGAATAATTCTTATAAGTTTTTTAGCTAGATGAACACAAGCTACACGATGGTGCTTTCCTTGTTTGCGTTTCATATCGTAATAACTATAAAGGACCGGGTTATAAATCATCACAGTCATTGTAACCTTGATCAAAGCTGAACGAAGAAATTTACTTCCTCGCTTAACGAGCTTACCTGTTGAAGCCATCGTACCGGATTGATGAATGGATGAATCCAATCCGGCATAAGAAACCATTTGTGAAGGATTATCAAACAAGGAGATTTCTCCGTATTCAGCGAGAATAATGGCTGCGGTAATAATTCCCATGCCTTTAATGGATTGAAAATAGGTAGGATAATGTTTCATAATCTCTTTAATCTCTGATTCAATATGCTGAATATCCTCGTTAAGTTTCTCGACATAACTGATCAACGATTTGAGTTTGGCTACTTGAAATGGTTGAGAGATACCCACAGTTTCACTCGCCAATACACGAAACTTTGAAAATTTGGGATAATTAAACTTACCCATTGACTGCTTTCTAATAACGTCATAATGTGAATCATTCATTTTAGCGATTTTCGCTGGTGTTGTAAAACGCTTTAGGATATAAAGTGACGTATCGGAAAAACCTTGTTCTTTCATGAATGGTTTAAATTCTGGGAAGATAATGTCGAGTGTCTTAGTCATCATATTGTATTGAGACGTTCGAAAAGAAATGAGTTTAGAGCGCCAACGAGTGAGTGATTTTAAAGCGCTAATGTGATAAGATTGATGATGATAGGCTTTGTAGTCTACTGTGGTCATAAACTCAGCGATGAGTTTGGCATCCTTCTTATCGGTCTTGATTTTTCTCAGTGATTTTGAGTCGCTAAACTTCTTCACGAGAAAAGGGTTGACTTCCATGAATGTATAGCCATGGGAGGTTAGAAACGATTTTAAGTTGTCGCCGTAATGCCCCGTAGCCTCAAGGCCTATTATCATGTCTTTTTTGTGAAATGATTGAAAATGATCAAGTAAGGTTTTAAAACCAGATTGATTATTCTCAAATGAGAAGTGAATACTGTTTTTAGTGGCGATAAAACAGTCGTGCTTGTACTTTGATATATCGATGCCGACATAAATCATAAGCACACCTCCAAGGAAAAAAATTTGTACTGTGATGAGTCCAGCGTGTCTTTACCTCATAATCATGTAATAAACGTCTAGCGTTATCTAACTATTGCTGATTAAAATAAAGACCGTGGTAAGTGTCACCTCTAAACAGTCTAAGCTGTAATAAGATGGTACAAATCCACAGTACATTATTAGTATATTAAATTAGTAGGAAAGGAGTAAAGATTTAGATTGAAGTTAACTAACTTAATACAATTTAAATCTTACATGA
>NZ_JBIOAG010000079.1:0-1242 GCF_043951795.1 Liberiplasma polymorphum
TGCTGTGTTCAAGAAAAGTACTGATACGAATTGCTTAAATGAAAACTATTTGATACAATAAGATAGCCAAACGAATTTGATGATACTTATGTAATAATATCCTAAGAGAAACGCTCTTAGGCAACCCGCTTATCTCATCAGTATTCGTTTGGCGACAGTACTTAGTTTTGAGCGGGTTGCCTAGGGGCGTTTTTGTTTGGAGACTCCCTATGCATACACAAGAACTTAAGTATATTCGTCAAATATTACCAACTTTATTCGCAGATGAGATTGTCGATTTGAAGAAAGAGATCGATACAGAAGTTCATCAAAAAACAGCTTCTAAGGATGCCTTACACCAAGTCATTAAAAAAGAACGTAAGGTAATACTATATTGTGAACAATGTGGATCAACTCATGTGGTAAAGAATGGGTTGACACCAGCCAAAAGACAAAAATACCGATGTGTAGATTGTGGGAAAAGTTACACCGATACCCACCAATCAATAACCGCCTCTTCAAAGAAAGCCTATCATGTATGGGAATCATTCATCGTTTGCATGATGAACGGGTTATCTCTTCGTAAGACCGCTGCCCTTATTGACATAAGTACGACCACTGCGTTTCACTGGCGACATAAAGTCATGGAAGCAATGAAACACTATGATAAGAACAGACCCTTAAAGGGAAACATACAAATCGATGAAACATACTTTCTTCTGAACATGAAAGGGTTACCTTCGTTACCTAGGAAAGCGAAAAAACGTAAAATAAGCAGTCAAAAACGCGGTGTAAGTAATGAACACATATGTGTTCTTACCGCAATCGACTCGAATGATCAATTACTCATTGAGCTGATTGATCAAGGGAATCCTCAAATAAATAATATCATTGAATCTTTAGATAATCGTATCCAAAGCGGACAAACAATGATCACCGATTCAAAGTCTGCGTACATTCAAGTCGCAAATTACTTTGATGCAAGATTACACCAGATTCCTTCTGGATTCCATACAAATGGTATGTATAACTTAGGCGAAGTCAACGAAATCCACAGTAGTATGAAAAACTGGTTTGTAAGGTTCAAAGGTGTCTCTACGAAACATTTAAGTAGGTACTTAGCCTGGTTTAGATTCAAGAAACTTCTTGATTATCATAAAAGTATGGAAAACCACAATCGAATAACAATGAACTATTCAATCAAGGAAATAACGCGTTTCCTGATTAATGAAATTCATTCTACACCATTTCCGGTAGATATTA
>NZ_JBIOAG010000008.1:0-61644 GCF_043951795.1 Liberiplasma polymorphum
TTTAAAAGCCCCCTTCTTTCTTGGTTATTATTTTACCAAGTGACTGTGACTTCGTTCAATGCGTCCATCCGTTGACGCTTACAAATAACTAGTAACCCCATACTCATTGTTATAATGGCTTGATCAATTCTACTACCTTCAGAAAAAACATGGATGAATAATAACCCATGAATAGAAAAAGCTAATAGATAAAGTGTAATCCAAAACGTTTTTACTTTAAACATCTTATCACTCCGATATATATAAACGATTATTGCATTTATTTTAACATTAAATCCTAAGCTAATTTAAGGATATTGTTTCTTACTTAAATAAAGATACTTTAGATGGTTGCATCTATAGTTCAATTACATACCTAGAGTTTGCTATAGGAAGCGCTGTTGTCAATATACCTATAGTATGCTAAACTTACTTTGGAAGGGAAGGGACGATTATGAGTATTTCTTGACTCATTTTTTCTTTTAAAAAACCAGAAGGGATTAGTTATTTTATGAAAAAATTACTTGTTTTATTTACACTTATGTTTGTCATTACGTTATCGGGATGCCAAAACAAATTAGAAAAAGCTTTTAACACTATGGAAGAAGTTGAGTCATACCGTATGGATATGACAATAAGCAATGTGCCTTTGTTTGGAACACTCACATTTACGTTTAAAGTAGATGGGGATTTGAGTTACACAAGCAATCCACTTGGTGGAGAAGGGACTTATACTAAAACCGTTGATGGAGAAGAATATGACTATATCCTTCAAACGAATGGAACTTATGTTTTATCAGATACCCCTAATGAGACAAATGATGAATTAAATAGTATTTTGTTAGATGATTTGAATTACGATGATTTCGAAGAAACTAGTAAAGGTGTTTGGGAACTAACTAAAGAACGTATATATTTAAATGATGAAGAAACTGAATATATGAAAGATGTTGTTATTATATTAAATGCGGACGGATATATTGATACCATAACGTTTTCAATGGTTTCAGATGGTATGAATGTTGATGTAGAAATTGACATTAGTGGGTATAATAATACTACGGTACAACTACCCGAGTGATGAAGAGAAGAGTCCTTCAATTTGAAGGATTTTTTTATGTTAAAAATATCCTTAATAACCTAATAAAAAGATGCAACTCCCGTTGCATCTCAATAGTTATAGTGAATTGTTTTTTAATGTACTTAAACGTTCATTTAGCGTGCTGATACGTTCTTTATCTAATAAGAGTACAACTAGATCTGGTTTTTTTGAGGTTGGATTTGTAAACCTTAAGGTAACTCTTTTTAGTTTATAGATAAAATAAAATTGATGGTCTATTACAACGCTTTTATATGATGCGGCTGGATAATCATGGATGATTTCATTATTTCTTAGCACTTTAATGCTATCATCAATTTCAACTGAGAGCTGCTTATATTTTCTGAATTGGTGTCTATAATAAATGTTTGAAAATAACATCCCAAAAATCATCATAATAACGATATTTATAAACGCATTTTCGTTAGGAGCCATTTTCCAACTGGTTGGATCAAATAGATAAAATACAAGTGCAAGGATCCCACCTGTAAATGCACCAGATAAGATGACGAGTATAATTTTTTTAATGATGGATAGTTGGACCGTGTAAATAGTATTGGTTACCATAAATAGTGGACTGGGTCTTTAATATAAGCATCATAGATATCTTTAACCGCATCCATTTCTTCTTCAGTTAATGCTCTAAAAAGTGAGGCTTCTGCGTTTGATATAACCTGTTTAGCGTTACTTGCCCCAGGAATCACCGTACTGACGGCATCAAACATTAAACAATATTTTAACGCATAAGGAACTAAGTTTTTCGTATCAAATAAGCCTTTTAGTTTTTCTACAGCTGTAAGGCCTAACTCATAATCAACACCTGAGAAGGTTTCACCTTTATCAAAGGCAGCCCCATCTCTATTAAAGGTTCTATGATCGTCTTTATTAAATGTGGTATCTTTTGTGAATTTACCAGTGAGTAAGCCACTTGCAAGTGGCACTCTAACAATAATCCCAACGTCTTTTTCTTTGGCTTTTTTAAAGAAAGTTTCCATTGGACGTAACCTAAACATATTGAATATAATTTCAATCGCACTTACGTTTGGATATTCTAAGGCTTTTAGTCCTTCTTCAATACGTTCTACACTGACCCCGTAATGGTTTATTTTTTGTTCTTCAATGAGTTCATCTAACACTTTAAAGAGTTCGGGCATATAGTAAACGTCCGTTGGCGGACAGTGAAGTAACACCATATCTAAAGTTTCTACTTGCATGTTTTCTCTTGAATCATCAATGAACTTTCTAATGTTTGCTTCATTAAACCCTTCTTTTACGTGAGGGTTTAATCTTCTCCCTGCTTTTGTAATCACAAAAGGTTTATGCTCTAGTGGTTTAATAAATTCACCAATCGTTTTTTCACTTAATCCGCCTTGATAAACATCAGCTGTATCAAAACAGTTGATGTGATAATCCACGGCTGTTTGTAAGGTTTTTAATGCTTCTTCTTTATCAAATGGGGCTCCCCATTTACCGCCTAATTGCCAAGTTCCTAAACTAATCTCAGAAACCATCACATCGGTTTTTCCTAAACGTCTATTATTCATTATTTACTCCTTTCTTTTCTTACGCACTTTCTCTAAAGACAAGTTCGTATGGGACGATAATGCTTAGTTTTAAATCTCTTTCGTTTTTCATTTGTTCAATCAGTAATCTTATTGCCATAACCCCCATAAACTCTGAATAGATTTTTACAGTGGATAAAGATGGCGATGTATACTGAAGGGTTGGAATATCATTGACACTAAAGATTTCAATGTCTTTAGGAATCTTTAAACGATGTTCTTGGATGACGCGGCACGCGCCAAGTGCGATGGAGTCATTCCCACAAAAAATCGCTGTAGGTAAATTGTCATGATTCATTTTAATTAAATCATTCGCAAGCTTATACCCACTTTCAATCGAATAATCGCCTACTTTAAAATATTTAGAATTAAATTGGTTATGTTGGTACATAATTTCTTGGAATTCTAATTCTCTTGGGTCAATATGCCTTGCCTTTGTAACAGGCACAACTTCTTGACCCCCAATATACCCAATTTTCTTATGTCCTTTTTTGATTAAATAATTTAAAACATCTTTGGTTAACGCTCTAAAATCAGTGTGAACTGAATCGTATTTAAAGCGCATATCTTTAGTATGAGCATAAACAATATTATCATAAAGTGACTCAATAAAATCTAAGGTTTCATCACAGAATCTTCCTAAAATAATAATCCCGTGATACTTTTGTGAAGCGAGTGTTTTTTTGAGATTGTTATCGTTATAAATGATTTCAAAATCTAAATCATTTTCTAAACACTCATGTTGCATCCCCATTCTAATCGAAATAAAATAAGGGTCATTGATTTCTTGTTCAATGGTATACCAGTGAACAATCCCGATCAATTTCTTATTGGCTTTTGTTGGGGACTTATGACGATGTTTTGTATACGCAAGTTTTTCAGCAACTTCAAAGATTTTCTTTTTAGTTTTTGATGTAACTTGAATTGAATCATCATTATTTAATACTCTAGATACCGTTGCCGGTGAGACGTTTGCAAGTTTTGCAATATCACGAATGGTTGGCATAATAATCACCTCATGACACTATTATAGCATAGTTAGTAACGTTTATTAATGAAAATGTTTTGTTTAGTAAACATAATTTTTATGAAAACGTTTCATTAAGGGTTAATTTTACTTATTTATAATAATTATAATAAAATAAAATTTAGTCGAAATCGTTATAACGCCTATATATAGTCATTAAAGCCGTTTATTGTGTTTAGTAAATAAAATTATTTTATGCTTGTTTGTTTACTAAATATTTGATAAACTATAAGCAAGTAAACGATTACATTATGAAATGAGCGTGGAAAATATGAAAAAATATACAATCGGTGTTGATTTTGGCACCTTATCTGGTCGCAGTGTATTAATCGACATTGAAAATGGTGATGTGCTTGCATCAAGTGTCCATGAATATAAAAACAAAGTCATTACAGATTATTTACCTAATACGGATATTAAACTAGGGTTTGATTATGCCTTACAAGACCCAAATGATTATTTAGATGTATTAAAAGAAACGATTCCTTCTTTATTAAAAGAAACCTCAGTAAGTAAAGATCAAATCATTGGATTATCGATTGACTTTACTGCTTGTACGGTTGTAGCCGTAGATAAAAATAACACACCTATGTGTTTTAATAAAGATCATAAAGATAATCCGCACGCATGGATTAAGTTATGGAAACACCATGCCGCACAACCTTATGCGGATGAACTAAATGCGTTAGCGCATAAAGAAAACACTTCTTGGATTAACCACTATGGTGGTAAAATTTCTAGTGAGTGGTTGTTTCCTAAAGTGCTTCAAGTATTAAGAGAAGATTATCCATTATATCAGAAGATTGATAACTTCTTAGAAGCAACTGACTGGGTCACTTCACAGTTAACTGGTCATGTTATTAGAAATACGTGTACACTTGGGTATAAAGCAATTTATCATCATGAAGAAGGCTTTCCTAGTAAAGATTTCTTTAAGAAGTTAGACCCAAGAATGGAAAATATTATTGAAGAAAAAATTAAAGGCACCTTTAAAGATGTTGGAGAATTAGCAGGTACATTAACCCCTGAATGGGCAAAACTATTAGGCTTATCAGAACATACTGCCATTGCCGTTGGCAACGTCGATGCGCATGTTAGCGCACCCGCTGTTAATGTGACTAAAGAAGGTCAAATGTTAATGATTATGGGGACTTCTACTTGTGATATCTTACTTGGTAAAGAAGAAAAAAAAGTTCCTGGAATGTGCGGGGTTGTATTAAACGGGGCTATACCTGGTTATTACGCTTATGAATCAGGACAATCAGCGGTTGGTGATATATTTGCTTGGTTTACTGATCATTATATTTCAAAAGAAGTTGAAGACGCTGCCTTAAAAAACACCCAATCTATTCATGACTATTTAGAAGCTAAAGCAAGTAAACTACGTGTTGGTGAATCAGGACTCCTTGCCTTAGACTGGTTTGGCGGAAACAGGTCGATTCTTGTAGATGCCGATGTAAGTGGGTTAATCCTTGGGATTACTTTACAAACAAAACCTGAAGAAATTTACCGGGCTTTAATCGAATCGACAGCTTTTGGTAAAAAGATAATTATTGATAACTTTGAAGATAACGGGGTTAAAGTTGATGAACTCTATGTTTGTGGGGGATTACCTAATAAAAATAAACTTCTCCTTCAAATTTATGCAGATGTATTAAACCGTCCCATTAAAATGGCAGATTCAGAACACACCCCAGCCTTAGGTGCTGCGATGTTTGCAAGTGTTGCAGCCCGTGATAAGGGCGGTCATAAAGACATCTTTACTGCCGCACAAAAGATGGCTAAGGTTAAAGATGAAGTCATTTATCCAAATAAAGAAAATGTCCTTAAGTATCAAAACATTTATCAAGAATTCCAAATCCTTCATGATTATTTTGGAATCGGTGTAAACAATGTGATGAAACGTCTTAAGAAGATGAAAGGTTAGATGAAAATGATGAAAAAATACAGATTTTGGTTAGTCGTTGGAACGCAACATCTTTATGGTGAGTCAATCTTTAAAACGATTGAAACGCGTGCACTAGAAGTTGCGAAAACGTTAAACGATGCCGTTCAACCTTTCGCAAGTGTTGAGTTTAAGCAGTTAGTTAAAACAACTGATGAAGCAACTGCGTTATTTAAAGAAGTCAATGAAGATGACGAGGTAACTGGCGTAATCACATGGATGCACACCTTTAGTCCTTCAAAGATGTGGATCAGAGGATTATCGATTGCAAATAAACCGATACTCCATTTACATACGCAGGTTAATAAAGAAATCCCTTGGGATGAAATCGATATGGATTTCATGAACTTAAATCAAGCAGCGCACGGAGACCGTGAACATGGATTTATTTATACAAGAATGCAAAAACAAAGAAAAGTGATTTCAGGGCATTATACAAATAAACAGGTGTTAGAACGTATTAAAAAATGGACTAAAAGTGCCGCAGGCGTTTATGAATCTAAAAAGTTAAATGTTGCTAGATTTGGTGATAATATGCGTTATGTCGCCGTAACTGAAGGCAATAAAGTTGATGCAGAAATTAAGTTTGGCTGGAGTATTAATACGTACGGGATTGGGGATTTAGCGCGCGCAGTTGAGGCGATAAATCAAAATGAACTGCGTGAACAAATGCTTAAATATGAAGCGCGTTATCAAATTAATACGGATTATTTAGAAGCGATTAAATACCAGGCACAAATTGAAGTTGCTTTAAGAAAGTTTTTAGATGAAAGAAACGCTAAAGCTTTTACTACTACTTTCGAAGATTTACACGGATTAAAACAACTCCCAGGACTTGCCGTACAAGATTTAATGCTTGAAGGCTATGGCTTTGGGGCTGAGGGTGATTGGAAGACTGCAGCAATGCTAAGACTCATGAAACTCATGTCAAGTGATTCCGGATTAGGCAATTCATTTATGGAAGACTATACTTATCACTTAGAAGAAGACAATGAATTAGTCCTTGGTGCCCATATGTTAGAAGTGTGTCCTTCCATCGCAGAAGGTAAACCAGTGATTGAAGTTCACGAACTTGGTATTGGGGGTAAAAACGCCCCAGCCCGTGCAATATTTGATGCAAAAAGCGGGAAAGCCATTCAAGTTACGCTGGTTGATTTAGGGCATAGATACCGTATGATTGTGAGTGATTGTGAAGCGATTAAACCGTTAAAAGATATGCCTAAACTCCCAGTCGCTAGAGCAATGTGGTCATTAAAGCCTTCATTTAGTGTTGCGACTGAGGCGTGGTTAATATCTGGTGGGGCGCACCATACTGTAATGAGTTATGATCTAGACGCTGAAATCTTAAGAGACTTCGCAGAAATGTTAAATATTGAATTTATCCATATTAATGAACAAACTAATATCACGGCATTAAAACAAGAACTATTATGGAACCAAAGCGCTTATCAAACGATAAAGTAGGTGGTTAGATGCTAGAAGCATTAAAAGAACAAGTATTTAAAGCTAATTTAGATTTAGTAAAATATGAACTAGTTATCTTCACATGGGGTAATGTTTCTGCAATAGATGAATCAGGCAAATACGTCGTCATCAAACCAAGCGGGATTGATTATAGTAACATGCAAGCACGTGATATGGTCGTTGTTGACTTAGAGGGTAATATTATTGAAGGCACCTTAAAACCAAGTAGTGATACATTCACCCATCTTGAAATTTATAAAGCCTTTAAAAGTGTTAAAGCCGTCGTCCATACCCATTCTAAATGGGCAACAATATTCGCTCAAGCGAAAAGGCCAATACCAATCTTTGGCACAACCCATGCAGACTATTTTAATCAAGCTATACCCGTTACAAAGATGATGAGTGAGACAATGATTAAAGAAGATTATGAAAAAAATACTGGAAAAATCATTGTTGATACGTTTAAAGAAAACACGATTAATCCGGTGCATTGTCCAGGCGTCATTGTAAGTGAACACGGTCCATTTACATGGGGAGAAAATCCAAGTGATGCCGTCCATAATGCCGTCGTATTAGAAACCATCGCAGAAATGGCTTATCACACCATGATGATTAGAGAAGATGCCTATGAAATACAAGAAGCATTACTTACAAAGCACTACGAAAGAAAACATGGTAAAAACAAATATTATGGCCAATAGGTATTAACAATTTCAACTAAAGAAATTGTAAAAATATAATACAAAAAATAGAGGAGAAAGAAAAATGAAAAAGATTTTAATTACATTAGCAGTAGCCATTGGAATTTTTACTTTATCAGCATGCGGGACAGCATCAACTCCTGATATAGGAATTTCAATGCCTACAACATCTTCAACCCGTTGGATTTCTGATGGATATTCAATGAAAGAACAATTCGAAGAACTAGGTTATGAAGTTATTTTAGAGTATGCTCAAGATAACATTACCAACCAAGTTGCCCAAATCGAAAACATGATTACACGCGGGGTTAAAGTATTAGTTATCGCTGCAATCGATAACCAATCATTGACAAACGTACTTGCTAAAGCAGCAGACGAAGGCATTTATGTTATCGCTTATGACCGTTTAATCATGAATACTGAAAATGTTGATTACTACGCAACATTTGACAACTTCGGTGTAGGGGTTTTAATGGGTCAAGGAATCGTTGACGGATTAGACCTTGAAAATGAAGCAGGACCATTTAATGTTGAGTTATTCGCAGGATCTCCTGATGATAACAACACATTCTTCTTCTTCAACGGCGCTATGAGTATTTTACAACCTTATATTGACAGTGGTAAACTTGTAGTACGTTCAGGACAAACTGGTGTTACACAAGTCGCAACACTTCGTTGGGACGGACAAGTGGCACAATCAAGAATGGAAAACTTAATTACTTCTTATTATTCAGGTGGCGAAATAGTTCACGCTGTATTATCACCATATGATGGTTTAAGTATTGGAATCATCTCAGCACTTCGTTCAAATGGATACGGACTTGGTTCAAGCGACACCCCAATGCCATATATTACTGGACAAGATGCAGAACAAGCTTCAGTCCAACAAATCATCAATGGTTACCAAAGTTCAACTGTATTTAAAGATACACGTACATTAGCTGGTGTAGCAGTTCAAATGGCTAATGCATTATTAACTGACGGTGAAGTTGAAGTTAATGACACTGACACGTATAATAATGATGTAAAAGATGTTCCTTCATATCTTTTAATTCCAGTATTCGTTGACCTTACTAACTGGCGTGCTGCATTACTTGATACAGGATACTACGTAGAATCAGACTTTAATATTCCAAGTAACTAATTAATAAATTCGTATGGTCGGTTAGTGGCTTAGCCACTAACCGGGTCATATAGAAAGGTTGACTCATATGAATGACTATATTTTAGAAATGAAAAACATCACCAAAGAATTTCCTGGGGTTAAAGCACTCGATCAAGTAAATATTAAAGTAAAACATGGAGAAATCCATGCGCTTTGTGGTGAAAACGGTGCAGGAAAATCAACCTTGATGAAAGTTCTTAGTGGGGTATATCCAATTGGCAATTATGAAGGTGAAATCTTTTATAAGGGCGAACTATGTGCATTTAAAGATATCAAAATGAGTGAAGCACGTGGTATTGGGATCATCCATCAAGAACTTGCATTAATTAAAACATTGTCGATTGCAGAAAATATATTCTTAGGCAATGAAATTGCACGTAAAGGCATCATTAACTGGGACGAAACCTTTCAAAAAACTAAAGCCTTATTAAAAAAAGTTGGGCTAAATGAAAATCCTTCTACGCTCATTAAAGATTTAAGTGTAGGAAAACAACAAATGGTAGAAATTGCCAAAGCATTAAGTAAAGATATTGATTTACTTATTTTAGATGAACCAACAAGTGCCTTAAATGAAGAAGATTCACAAAATCTTTTAAAACTCATTGTAGAGTTAAAAAATCAAGGGGTAACCTCGATTATGATTTCACATAAACTCAATGAAATCGAGCAAATCAGTGATTCATTAACCATTTTACGTGATGGCCAAGCGGTTGACTATATGGACATGGAAAAAGATAAAGTCACCGAAGAACGTATTATTAAAAGCATGGTTGGTAGAGCGATTACTGAGTTATACCCACAGCGTAACGCGAAAAAAGGCGATGTATTATTAGAAGTTAGAAACTGGCATGTCGATCACCCAATGTATGAAAGAAAAGTCATTAATGACGTTAGTATAAAAGTACGCGCAGGAGAAGTTGTTGGAATTGCAGGACTTATGGGGGCAGGACGCACCGAGTTTGCAAGAAGCATCTTCGGCAAATCATATGGTAAAAATATAAAAGGTAAAATCTTTATTCACGGAAAAGAAATTGAATTAAACAACGTACATACTGCCATTAAGCATAATATGGCCTACGTTCCAGAAGACCGTAAAAGTCATGGGTTAATATTAATCAATAGTATTAAACACAATGTTGTATTAGCGAATTTAAACCGTATTAGTACGTCTGGTATTTTAGATGAAAACAAAGAAATCTCTGAAGTTGAAAAACAAGTTCAGGCCTTACAAGTTAAATATTCTAACATTTTACAAGAAGTTAAAAACCTAAGTGGGGGGAACCAACAAAAAGTAGTGCTTAGTAAATGGATGTTTACTGCCCCTGATATTCTCATTTTAGATGAACCAACTAGAGGAATTGATGTTGGAGCTAAATATGAAATATATACCATTATCAATAAGTTAGCTGAGATGGGTAAAGCCGTGATTGTGATTTCCTCAGAGTTACCAGAAGTTATGGGATTAAGCGATCGTATTTACATCATGGCTAAGGGTCAAATTAAAGGAGAACTACATAAAGATAACTTTACGCAAGAAGCAATTATGAAGTTTATCGTATCTGAGAAAGTGGAGGTTGCTGAAGATGGCAAAATTACCAGAAAAATCACCCAATAAATTATTACATTTTTTCCAAACAAACGAAATTTTTCTAATCTTAAGAAAACTATTTAAAGAAAACATTCGTCAATACGGAATGTTCTTAGCCTTAATCATTATTATCATTTACTTCTACTTTGCAACAGGCGGTGTCTCTTTAAGACCGTTAAATGTCAATAATATCATCTTACAAAATGCGCATGTTATCATCTTAGCCGTTGGGATGCTTATTGTTATTTTAACTGGAAACATTGATTTATCCGTTGGTTCAGTCGCCGCGTTTGTTGGGGCGATGGCAGGGATTATGATTGTTAGAAATGATGTACCTTGGCAGTTAGCCCTTGGGATTGCATTATTTTTAGGAATCTTAGCTGGGGCTTGGAACGGGTTTTGGATTGCTTATGTTAAAATACCTGCATTCATCGTCACCTTAGGTGGGATGTTAATCTTTAGAGGGTTAACCTTACTTGTTTTAGAAGGCGTCACCTTAGGCCCTTTTCCAGATGGGTTTAACCGATTAAGTTCAGGGTTTATGCCAGATATTGTAAGTGTTGAAGGATTCCATGTATTAACACTACTAATTGGTATCATCTTTAGTATCTTATATATCCTTTCTTTACTGTTAGCGCGTAAAAAAAGAATTAAGTATAATTTTGATGTATCCCCTTTATGGGTTACCATATTAGGCAGTGTGATTGTTGTTACAGCCATAAACTTATTCACCTTAACGATTGCTAGACATAGAGGATTTCCTAATGTTTCAATTATCTTATTCATTACAATCATTGTTTATGCATTCATCACTAAAAAAACGACCATTGGTAGACATGTATATGCTTTAGGCGGAAATGCTGAAGCCGCAAAACTATCTGGGGTTAACACGAGAAGAACGATGTTTTTAGTCTATACGAACATGGGATTTTTAGCCGCGTTAAGCGGGATCGTTTATGCAGCCCGTTTAAATGCTTCAACACCTAAAGCTGGTGAACTCTTTGAACTTGATGCCATTGCTTCTGCTTTCATTGGTGGCGCAAGTGCTGCTGGTGGGGTTGGAACGGTTGTTGGGGCTGTTATTGGTGCTTTAGTTATGGGGGTTATCAATAACGGTATGAGTTTACTCGGTCTTGGAATCGATTGGCAACAAGTAGTTAAAGGACTTGTCTTACTCCTTGCGGTATGGTTTGATATCGCAACTAAAAATAGAGCGAAATAATTTCTTCTTCCTTCATATTCATTATAAAAAAACACATGTCCACCCATGTGTTTTTTTATTTTAACCTAATCTTATACACTTAATAACTAAGGGATAGCCACATCTAAAATCATTGAACTTCCTACGATTAAATTAAATAGTGGGTAACCTAAACTTGCATCATATGCGACATCATTTCTTATATAAAATAACGGTGGCTAAGAAGCCAAAATATAAGACAACTGTATAAACACTAATGCGCTCCATAACCCCAAAATAATCAGGGGAGCAAAATGTCATCAATATTGGAGAGGCTATCAATAAAGTTAGGGCAATAAGGGTGACGATCTTGTAAATTGGATTTTTAAAGGCAATAGAAAGTAAAATCAAGGCCATTAACGTAAGCCCCACAACAAAACCCGTTATAACCATATGCATAATATCTTTAAATGTTCCCGCATACCCTGATTCTGATAATGGAAATAAAGCATATCCAACTGCAGAAATCATTATCATAAGTGAAAATAGTAAAATGCCTACTCTTAGTAACTTACTAGGATACTTCCAACTATAAAAGATAAAAGCCCCCACAACAATAACACTTAAAAATCCATACAAATTGCTAAATATTCGTGTAATGTGTTTAACCGGTGAATCCTCAGCGGTTAAATCACTAATGGCTTGAGATAAAGGATTATAACCCTCATAAAGGATGGTCCCAATCCACACATGTAAAAAATAAGCCGTAATAGCGATTATAGCTAATAGATAAAAAATAAATTTCCGATTACTTATATGCATACGTTTTGCCTCAATTCATGGAACTTAAAGTTTAAAAGCCATCGTGGCTTTTATGGCTGTTTGCCAACCCTTAAGCAATTTACTTCTTGTATTTGCATCCATCGACGGGGTGAATGTTTTCCCAATGACCCAGTGTTTAGCAATATCTTCTTTAGATGCCCAAAACTCAACCGCTAATCCTGCTAAATATGCAGCCCCTAATGCGGTTGTTTCTTGAACGATAGGGCGTTCTACAGAAACCCCTAATATATCACTTTGAAATTGCATTAAAAAGTCATTGCCAACCGTGCCACCATCTACACGGAGTTTTTTTAACTCGATTCCAGAATCTTTATTCATGGTTGTTAAAACATCATAAGATTGATACGCAATTGCTTCTAAGGTTGCACGGGCTAATTGTTCTTTTTTAGTTCCACGGGTTATCCCAAACAAAGCCCCTCTTACTTCACTATCCCAGTAAGGGGTTCCTAGTCCTACAAAGGCAGGAACTAGATATACGCCCTCATTAGATTCAAGCGTTTCAGCCAGCGTTTCAGTTTCTTTTGCATGGCTAATGATCTTTAACCCGTCTCTTAACCATTGCACAGCACTTCCAGCAACAAAGATACTACCTTCTAATGCATATTCAACCTTCCCATCAATGCCCCAAGCAATCGTTGTGAGTAAGCCGTTTTCAGATTTAACGGCTTCAGAGCCTGTATTCATTAACATAAAACACCCTGTCCCATACGTGTTTTTAGCCATGCCTTTTTCAAAACAGGCTTGACCAAATAAAGCAGCTTGTTGGTCTCCTGCCACCCCAGATATTGGCACTTCTTCTCCTGAGAAATGATAACTCACTGTTTTGCCGTAAATATGAGAAGACGGTTTTACCTCAGGTAACATAGAAAGTGGTACCCCTAAAATATCTAGTAATGCTTCATCCCATTTTAATTCAAAAATATTATACATTAACGTCCTAGACGCATTTGAATAATCCGTAACATGTACTTTCCCTCCGGTTAACTTCCAAATAAGCCAAGTATCAATCGTCCCAAATAATAAGTCCCCTTTAAGTGCTGCACTTTTTGCCCCTTTTACATTATCTAAAATCCATTTTACTTTAGTCCCGCTAAAGTAAGCATCAATTAAAAGGCCTGTTTTACTTCTAAACAAATCATTAAGTCCTTGATCTTTTAACGATTGACAAATATCAGCGGTTTGTCTAGATTGCCAAACAATCGCGTTATAAATAGGTTTACTTGTATGCTTATTCCAAACAACAGTCGTTTCACGTTGATTAGATAACCCAATAGAAGCAATCTCTTTAGCCGATACATTACTCTTAGATAACACCTCAGCCATCACCCCTAATATGGATAACCATATATCATTCGCATCATGTTCAACCCAACCTGGTTTAGGGTAAATCTGTTCAAACTCTTTTTGCGCTACCCCACAAATCGATCCAGATTTATCAAATAAAATCGCTCGTGAAGAAGTCGTTCCTTGATCTAGAGCTAATATATACTTCTTTTCCATAAATATACTTCCCTTCAACTTACACTACTCTTATATTTATCATACCAAATATATACCTAATTATGTCACAAATCCTTATAAAAAATTCATGTCAATGATAGACATGAATTATTTATAAGTTGTAATTAAATGAACACCGTTTAAACTTTAGGGTTTAATGCAATGAACGTATGCGCAAAATCATCCGCATCTTTTTCAATGGCTTGTGCGTAATATTCATCGTCATTATCGTCATTTGGGTTTACATAGTTTTTTAACTCTTCTGCCCATAATGCAATCGTTTCTTTTGAAACAACGTTAGAAAACAATTCTGGATTGTTTGTAGCATCAATTTGAAAGACTCTTCTAGCTTGATGGGCCGCAAAGTAAGCCAAGGTTTCAAATGAAGCAGAATGGTAAAATGATTCGTTTATATAAAGCGTACGTGTTTCTGGGAAATAATTGCCACTAGATGAAGCAACTGGAAATTCCTCACTTCCTGTGACAACTAAATCGATTGGTTCAATGTTTAGTGCTTCGATAGATAATTCCATACAGTATCCAAATAGTTTGTCTCTCATAAAAATCCCTCTTTTCATAGTTGATGTGAATAGTATATACAAAAATAGTCAATATGAAAAGGGGGTAGGGCTGGAAAAAAAACTAAAATGTTTCAACCAGACATGCTTTTAATAGTATATTTTAACGCATGTTTAGCATTTTGTCTATTTTTAAGAATTATCCTCTTTAAAATAAGCCATTTTCAAAACGCTATTAACCTGTTTTTATTTTTTTCACAGTTCAAGCTGGTTTCATACGTTTTATATACAGTTACTCGTATTAATAGGTTTATTTAGATCATAGTCCAACAAAACACTTCTAAATCCTGTTAACTAGGTAATCAGGAAGGATGATTATGATGCACACATTAACTCAAAGTTGTAAAAGTAAACAAAGTTATCAAATTGATTGGCAAGTTAAAGGGTTTGGTTTAAACAAAAAAATTATCGAAACTATCGATCATAAAACAATCAACCCAGATTTAAAAGTAATCAATGTAATGAGTAATAGCAAACACGTCAATGTAACAGGGTTAGCCCTAAGTTTAGCAAGAAGCTATGCACATGCAGGCTTTGACACATTATTATTAGAAGTGAATTTTAGAAACCCCGTATTCCAGACTTATTTTAATTTAAGTCCAAATGCCGGTATTAGTTATTGGATTAAAGATGATATCTTCCCAATTTTACCTCATCAAGAAAACTTAGATATTTTAGCAAGTGGTGCCCCAATGGAAAATGTATCTGCCTTTTTAATTAGTAAAGCGTTTAAAGAAATGCTTTTTAACTTAAAAGGTTTATACGATAAAATCGTTATCGATACCCCAACGCTATCTGAGCATCTTGATGCATTAATCATCAGTGATTATGCCTGTGGAAATATTACAATTCAAGATTAAACTTATAACAATCTAAAATAAATAGCCTCCATTGCGGATTCCGCGATGGAGGCTATTTTGTTATAAGATTTTTTTAATATACGCATCAATTTTATCAGGGCTAGTTGTTGGGGCAAAACGGTGAACAATAACGCCTTCTTTATTGACTAAAAATTTAGCAAAGTTCCACTTAATATTTTTTCCAAATCGTCCTCTTTTTTGCGATTTTAAGTAAGTATATAATGGGGCTTCTGTTTCTCCGTTTACATCAATTTTCGCAAACTGTTTAAAGGTAATCCCAAATCTTCCTGTACACACCGCATGTATTTCTTCGCTTGTCCCTGGCGCTTGGTTATTAAACTGGTTAGAAGGAAAATCTAAGATTTCCAATCCTTGATCTTTATACTTTTCATACAAAGCTTGAAGCCCAGTATACTGAGGGGTTAACCCACACTGTGTTGCAGTATTAACAATAAGTAATACTTTGCCTTTATACGCATTTAGTGACACATCGTTTTCTTTTAAATCTTTTACTTTATAATCATAAATACTCATTTTATCACTTCTTTCATTGTGTGTTAAGTTAACTATAGGTTAACAGCTTTCTTAGGTCAATTAAAATACTATAAATTCAACTAACTATTTAACGCATTAACATAAAAATCATGGATAAGTTGCATTAACGTTTCATTTAATGCTTGAACCTTAAAACGGTCGATGCCTTCATAAAACGTTTGGTTGACCTCGTAAGGAATGTTTTGATTGTATTCATCATACAAAGCTCTATATTCACTATTGATTTCGTTAATATATTCAATGGCCTCATTCGATCTAAATAAATTATTATGTCCGTTTTTCCCGTCTATTGTAGAAACCATCGTAATAACATTTGGATTTGTAATTAAACTATTTCTAGCGATGATTGCACTGCCTGTATAAGAAACCATCTCATCTTGTTCACCGTGAATAATGAATACATGGGCATTCGATTGATTAATCGCATCAATCGCATCATATTTAGCATATTCACCAAAAAGCAAGCGTTGATACATTGCAAGAAATGGTTTTTGAGTGATTGCAAAAAATCCTAACATTTTAGTGGCTTGTTCTAAAATCATATCGTCTGCATTACTAGGGGCTGCCGCAGTTACTACTGCTTTAATGTTATCATTTAAATGAAGGATATTAGCAACCGCATACCCGCCCCAACTGTGACCGAATAATACGAGTTCTAAATCATTGATTGACTCATTTGTTTCAATATAATTTAATGCGGATTCTAAATCAATTAATGATTGAGGAAATCCTTTAGTTGTTTTTCCTTCACTATCAAAACTTCCTGTGGCATCATAACTAAATACTGCCCACCCATTATCTAAAAACCACTTAGTATAGGCTAAGTAACTATCTGCCCCACCGCCAATACCGTGGGCTATAACTACCAAGCCTAAAGCTTCACTGTTTGGATAAATATACCCTTGTAAACTGTTTCCATTTGAATCAAAATTCACTAATGTTCTTTCATAGTCTTCTTCTATATCACTATAACGTATAAACGCATTGATGGTTTCATCATGGCGATTATAGCGTGGAAATGATTGATCATAGGTAATTTTAGTTAAAACTCCTGATACAACGACAAATAGTAATACAATACTTGTTAAAATAATCCCGATCTTTTTCATATAAACTCCTTTATAACTATCCCTTTTTTGAAAGTCATTATAAATAATATCATTAAACAACAAAGTATTCTATATGCTTTAAGGAAATTATCAAAAAAACACAAACAAATAAGTTTGTGTTTAAAGGGATGTTTCCTTATTTCAAGAAGCTATCTCTTTAATAATTGATAAAATAAATAACTCGATACAATAAGGATTAAACTAAAAAAGATTGTCATAAACCAATCAAATGGAAAGAAAAAATATCCCATACTATTAATGACTGCATACATTAAAAACCCATAAGCAACAAAATAGATTGGTTTAGCAAGGGTATGATTTTTTAGTAATAATACCCCAGAAGCAATTAAAACAACGGCTGTTAAGTGTTCTGCGACTAAATGCGTCGCAATTTCATGAGGCGCTGTTTCAAATTCAGGCACCATATCAAATAAAATAAAGAATGCCCACATCATAATCATAGAACTTCCAATAAAAATGTTAAAGATTGCACTAAATTTAACCCTGTTCATAAAGACCTCACACCATTATATTTTTAACAAAAATAAACATACTCTCTTCAGGGGCATCACGATAAGCAAAACGATTGACCTCACCTAACGTATACCCTTGACTTGCATAAAATTTACACGCATTCGTATTATTATTTTGTGTCTCTACTTTAATTTGTGACGCTTTAACTTCTTTTGCGAATGCATCCGCTTGATTCATTAAACGCTTTCCAATCCCTTGTGCTTTATAATCAGGATGAACGCGTAAATCCCAAACCACAATTAAATCATCTTTGCCTTCTAAACGATTACAGCCTTTTGTTTGATAAGCAAGCGCAATACCGCCTACGGGTAAATCTTTATCATACGCGATAAAAATACGCCAATTTTTAATATCAAACATTTTTTTCCATTTGCCTGGTCCTTCACCAAATGACGGGTCATGCATTTTGTTATCTCCTGTAACCTCTTCTAACAAAAATCCCCCAAGTCCCTGATTTATTACATTCACGTGATAAATCGTTTCTCTTTTAAAACGCATGGGGATTTTACTATAATCTTCCAAATCTTGATGGTTTTTTTCAATAATTTTTATCATTTTATGTTAACCTCTTATGAAATTTGACTAAAGACTTTTTATCCTAAAAATATTAATAATAAAATTAATGTAATACATAAACTTAATAGCGTTCCAATCAGATACTTTTGCGCAAACGACTTATCTTCTAACTGCTTAAACCTTGCGATAGATTTAGCCGTTATAACTAAAGCAATGGATCCATATAAATTTAATAACCCAAATAATAATATGGTTATACGTTCTAGTTTACCAATTATATCCCCATAATCTGGTTCACTACTATTTGCATCTTCTACTGGTATAAATTGCTTATTTTTTGGAAGCATCATCTCAATTAAATAAGATACCGGTTTTAAAATAATTAAAAAGACAAGCCCCACACGAACTATATAATCTAATGTGACTGTAACCCCGTTTTCAGTTAACATTGTTTCTAATCTAATCGTGTCTACAAAATAGGTTCTTAATATAAAATAGGCGATAATTAAAACAACAATATGAAATCCCTGATCAATAACAAAGCTTTGCACAGTAGAATTTTTATGGCGCTCTAATCTTATTTTAAAGTAATCAATGATTAAATGGGCTAAAAAGATATAACCAATTAATACTAAAGCATACTCTAATGGACTAATAAAGAATAAAAATATTAGAAAAGGCATTGTATACATAAAGACATGCGTAAATAGTCCTTTAAAACTTTCTTTTTTAAGCAAATTTACTCGATTACTTTGTGTATAAAAGTCCCCAATAACATGAAGTAATAATAATACATTTAAATAAATCATATTTATTCACTCCCATAAAAGTATTGCAGTAAGCTAATTCTAGCCATTAATCGTTTTCTAATAAAATCCATATTAGACCCTCTTATGATCGCCCCAATATTTTGTGGGGTAGAGCTTGTGAGTGAAACAAGGATTTCTCTTGCTTCACTTGAAATCGTTGATTCATGATTGGTTAAATCATAATCAACCGGCTCAATAGATTGCGTTAATTTCTTATAAAGCGTTTTATTAAACAATGCTTTTTGATCACTAGAAACCCTACTTCTTTCGTGATAAAACTTAACAATTTCCTCAACAAATACTAATGTATCTTTATAATAATTTACCTGCTTTGTTAACGCATTAAAATATACAGGTTCTATAAGATTTAATAAACTAAGAAGTGCCCCTCTAGATTCTGTAAGTGAAATAAATAACCCATCATTAATCAGATGATTCACCGTGTGATCAAATGCATTTTCAGAATGTACGACCATTTCGTAATCTAGTTTTTTTGCTAAATCAATGGCTTCTTTAGCAGCATGATACGCTTTTCCATCATATAAATTAGAATTATCTGATTTAAACTTTACAAGCATTTCTACATTAACCTTCCCATAACCAATCCCCGCACGAATCGTATACGGAAAGACTGCGTACTTAATAAATAAATACGTGCTATATGCAGTGGTTACATCACTAAAAAGTCCTTGAATAGAATCTCCCGCAGAAAAAGATAATGATTTGACTAACTTATTTTTACAATGCTTATTAATAAATTCTAACGCCAAATGCATGCGTGTTTGAACATCATAGCGACTCGTTTCATCTAATTCTTTTGACTTTACTAAATCAATCATTAAAACAAATAGTTTTTCCATAATATCACCTTGATTAGATTATACCATATTCTCGCATTAAAAAACAATCATTTATGATTTATTTTCATTTTAAATATCAATAATGATTGTTTTATAATAAATATTAGTTTTTAATAATGGTTTCTTTTTACCTCTTATACCAAAATAGATAATGACCCATAACAACATATTAGGAATCGCATGAACATAAAAAGCCGCAAGGGTTGAATCCATTCTTTGGGCAATAAAAGGCACTATTAGCATACTAGGAAGCATCGCTACAAAATGCCATTTTAAACATAAATGTACTAAATATGCCCACAATAAACCATTTATTTAAACACCTTTTTACTGAAAAACTAAAACTATCAACAAATATTAAGTTTGTATACTCAACAAACATTAAACACTAATCTTTATTTATTAATTAATATAAACCCAATAAAAAGTCTATTAAGATTGTTTATAGTGTAAATAGAAAGGATGATTATTATGCAAAATATATCACCGAGTTGTAAAAGTAAAAAAACTTATCATGTAGCCACATCATATGAGGTATTAAGTGATAATAAATCATTCCTTCACTCACTAAACTATCACCAAGTTAACCCTGATTTTAATGTTATTAATGTTGTAAGTCACTGCTATCAAAAAAATAAAACCCAAATCGCACTCAGTCTTGCACAAAGTTATGCAAAAGATGGTTATAAAACGTTATTCTTAGAAGCAAACTTTCGTAATCCAGTTTTTCATGAATATTTCAATTTAGATAAAGATAATGGATTAAGTAACTGGATTTTTGAAGGGACTTCGCGCATTGTAAGTTATGAAAAAAACTTAGATCTTTTAGCAAGTGGTTCATCGATGGAAAACATTCCTTCTTTCTTACTTAGTAAACCATTTAAACATCTTATTTTAAACCTAAAACAAATGTACGATAAAATTGTTATTGATACCCCATCTTTATCTGTTAACCTAGATGCATTAATCACAAGTGATTATGCTTGTGGGAATATTATTATAGATGATATAAACAATACTAGCTCATGCTAGTATATTCCTATTTAAAAGTGGATTCAACCATTGATTGTGTTTAAAAACCCCACACATTCTCAAAATGGTTGAATCCATTTTTTTATTAATTTCTCTACCCATCAACAAATGAAGCTTTATTTTTACTAGGTAAAAATGCTATGATTATGTTGAAGTGAATGGAGGAATACTATGAAATACGTAGAAGTTGTTGCAGCAGTCATTCAAAGAAAAGACGGTAAAATCTACTGTGCACAAAGAAATGGTGACGGAGAACTTGCTTTAAAATGGGAATTTCCTGGTGGTAAAATTGAACAAGGTGAAACTCATCAAGAAGCGCTAATTAGAGAAATTCAAGAAGAATTCTCAACTGACGTTATAATAAAAGATTATATTACAACTGTAAAACATCAGTACATTAACTTTCATTTAACCCTACATGCCTATTACGCAGAAGTGTCAAATGGGGATTTGGTTTTAAATGAACACGCTGACTTTAAATGGTTATTAGTAGATGAGCTTGATCAATTAGATTGGGCAGCTGCAGATATACCCGTTGTTGAACTACTCAAACGCTAACTTAGGGGGTAAGCTATGCAAAGAGAACAGTATCATGAGCCAAAGTTAATCACAAATCAGAAAGAAAGTACTTTTTATGAAGAACTTGCTTCTAGTTTAAAAACGTGCAACAGATTTTATTTTTCTGTTGCTTTTATTAATTATTCAGGACTCCAGTTACTTCTTGATTTATTTCAAGAACTTGATAACAACAGTATAAAAGGAAAAGTGATTACTTCTACTTATCTTAACTTTACAGATATTAAATCGTTACGTAAATTAACTACATTTAATCACATTGAAACAAAAATCTATATTGCGAATCGTTATAAAGGATTTCATACAAAAGGCTATATATTTGAATATGATGATTACTATAAAATCATCATCGGTTCTTCAAACATTACACAATCTGCCTTAAAAACAAATATAGAGTGGAATGTACGCTATATCACTAAACATAAACAAGATGATTTCGCATCAGAAATTATTAACGAGTTTGAAACTTTATGGGATTTAACTTCTGATATTAATGAAGACTTTTTAAATCAATATGAAAGTTTCTTATCCGATATTGAAGAGTTCGTTAAAAAAGAAAAAGAATTGTTTGAAGTTAATCTACTCATTAAAGAAAATAGTATGCAATTAAAAGCCCTAGAAAACTTAACTCATTTAAGGCAAAATAATCAAAATAAAGCCTTAGTTATTGCCGCAACCGGTACAGGTAAAACCTATTTATCTGCATTTGATGTTAAACAGTTTAATCCTAAAAAAGTTCTGTTTTTAATTCATAGAGAAGTTATATTAGATGAGGCAATGAAATCGTTTCAACGCATTCATCCTACGCGCTTAATGAGTAAATATAGCGGGTCAAATAAAGATTTAGACGGCGAGTTTGTATTTGCGATGGTTCAAACGCTTTACAGTAATGAAAACTATAAACAGTTTGATCCTGAAACGTTTGATTATATTATAGCCGATGAAGCCCATCGTTCATTTAGTCCTTCATATAAAAGTATTATTGAATACTTTAACCCTAAGTTCTTACTGGGTATGACCGCGACACCAGAAAGAACAGATGGTGGTAATATCTTTGAACTATTTAATAATAATATCGCTTTAGAAATTAGATTAAGAGATTCATTACGTGATGATTTGGTTTTACCATTTCATTATTTTGGCATCACTGATATTACTACTGATTTGGCAGAATTTGATATTTCTAGAATTGATGAAATGGCAGAAAAACTTTCAATTAAAGAAAGAGTCGATTTTGTTATAGAAAAGATGGAACATTATGGATTTTCTGGTTCTAAAAGAAAAGCATTAGGCTTTTGTGTAAACAAAGCCCATGCTGTGTTTATGGCTAATGAGTTTAATGCATTTGGTTATCCATCAGTATGCTTAACTGGAGATACTTCAGAGAAAGAAAGAAAAGATGCCATAAAACGCTTAGAAAACTTAAATGATGACCTTGAATTTATTTTTACAGTAGATATCTTTAATGAAGGCGTAGACATTCCAACAGTTAACTTAGTTTTAATGTTAAGACCGACTCAGTCTCCTATTATTTTTACACAACAATTAGGGCGTGGATTACGCAAACACTATGAAAAAGAATTTTTGACTGTGCTTGATTTTATAGGTAATCATAACAAATCATTCTTAATACCAATTGCATTATCAGGTTCTAGATATTACGATAAAGACTCTTTAAAAGTGCAACTGGCTAAAAACTTTTCTGATATCCCAGGATGTACCCATATTCAACTTGATCAAATTGCAAAAGATCAAATTCTTTCCCAGTTAGAGCGCATTAACTTTACTGATATGCGCTATCTTCAAGAAGAATACCTAGAGTTTAAAAAGAATCTTGGTGGGAACATTCCTAAACTACTTGATTATATCGGACAAGAATCTTCACCTGATCCTACTAAATTTATTCTTAAAGCTAATAGTTATATAGAGTTTATAGAAAAAGTTGAGAATACTGAGAATAATTATAGTGAAACGTTGTTAAAAGTACAACGTTCTCTTGATAAACAGCTGCCAATAAAAAGAATTAATGAGTTTGTGATTATAAAACACTTGTTTACTTATGGGACAGTTGATTATCAAACCGCTAAACAAGAAATATTAAAAATTATATCTGATGTTGATACTGCATCAATCAAACACGCTTTTAAATACCTAAGTGGTTTAATCCTTGGTGGTAATGAAACGGATCCTTTTTGGTATATAGATGGTAATGGGGTTGATTCATTAATACTAAAAGAAAAAGACTTAATAAAAAATGCATCCATTATGGATACATTAGATTATGGTATTTTAAGATATCAAGAAGAGTTTGGTAAAGATAAACTAGAGTATCCATATCTTAAAAAGTACACCTATTACAAAATGAAAGATATGGGATTCTTAACCAACTATCAAAAATCATTTGCGTCTATTCGTGGCAGCGGTGTTTGGAGAAATGGCAACCATTTCTATTTGTTTGTAGACCTTCATAAAGGTGAAGAGATTAGTGAAAGCATTAACTATAAAGATAAACTCATTTCACCATCAAAAATGCAGTGGCAAACACAAAATAAAACTTCTCAAGATTCCGAAACTGGCCAAGACCTTTTTAATAATAAAGAACGTAATATCAAACTTCATATGTTCCTAAGAAAAGCAAAACAAATAGGCAATCAAAAGCTTGATTATATGTATATAGGTGAAGTAAACAGTATAAGTTATGAAGGAAATAAACCAATTACTATTCAAATGGAAATATTCGATTCAATACCAAAACAGATATTTGATGACTTAACGTTTATATAACTCAATAAGTAATACATTATTCAATAGCCCTTTAACTAAAGTATTCTAAGAGATAATTAGTTTACTTATTTCCTCACTAAATAAATGAGGATTGCCTATATCACGAATCTTAGTAAATTCAGTTGCACCAGAAGTTGAAATGTTTATAACCCCATAGTTAAATATCCTTGCAAATATTCCGTAACGCTTTGTGCTTACAGTCGCTATTTGTTTGAGAGGAACAAAATCAGAATCTTTGTTTCCTCTTCTTTTTTTAATAACGCGCTGATTCGTTAAAACATAATAAGTTGAACTTATTAAGTAGTACTTTAAGAGGATAAAGAAAAAATAAAAAAATACTATTAGTAATGTTAAAGGTAAAAACATACGTTCAGACATAGCTACAAAAATAAAAAGTATTGATACTGCTAACCAAAAAATCATTACTTTATTAAAAACAAAGGCTAATAAACTCCATTTTGATACTTTTACTTCTAATATGACTTGTTCGTTATTTTGCATAGTAATCTCCTTATATGTAATTAATTTTTTTTCTAAACCGTTTAGTTCTTGTTATTTATTAACTGGTATATCTTTTCTGTGTTATTTTTAATATTTTGGATATTAAATACCATATTAAGTGAAAGCATAATAAAAACATGGTAAAAGATAATTCCAACTACAGCATATCCTAAGTACTTAAGTTCAGTGTGACCAAGTACTACTAATGCAATGGTTCCAAAAAATACAGTCATTTCTAAAAATACAACCATATAAAGGATTATGCTTAACCATAATGAACTAGATGGATCAAATAATACTTCTGTTATAGACTTTGAATTTTGTTTATCGTTTTTCATACTTTTCCCTCACTTTTTTTAAAAAAATATAATAATCCACTTTATATTATAAGTTTATCTAACACAATTAAACAGGGCGTATCTGTCGTGTTTTTATTAATTTATATGAATGCGTATTTTTTTTGTAGTATTTAAGGTTGTCAGGGTTTTGATTTAATGGTTAAATAGTATTATGACTAAAGGAGGGTGTATGCATGAGAAAAATTATTCACGGTTTATTAATTATTGCGGCTTTATGTCTTGTTTATTATATTATGAGTGGGATTTATATCTTTTTTGCGACAATCGTATTTATCTTAAGTGAAGGGTTTGAACGTTTTCAAGATACCGAGTATTTTGGATCGTTTTTAATCAACCAAGCAATCTATAGTATCTTGTTTTCACAAGTTGTCACTTTGTTGGTGATTTATAGAATGTATAGAAAACGTGGTTTTAATGTGATGATGCGTTTTAAAAAGATATCATTTAAACAAACGTTAATTTCAATATTACTTGGATTGGTTATGTTAGGCATGAGTACTTGGGTTGTTGAACTCCTTTATAGATTAAGTCCTAGTATCGTAGATAACTATATAGAATCTATTAGTGGTATCACCGTTAGCGCAAATTTCTTTGTGATGTTTATTATATTCGCAATTATGGCACCTATATTTGAAGAAGTATTAATGCGCGGGGTATTATTTAGAACATTTGAGCCTACCGCTTTATCGATGGGACTTATTATTATCTTAAGTGGGGTTATGTTCGGTGTATTTCATATGAACATTGTCCAAGGCTTATTCGCAGCAATTGGGGGTATCTTAATTGCTTATGCTTTTTACGCAAGTGGCTCAATTTGGGTCCCTATTATTATTCACGGGGTGAATAATTTAGTTTCAGTTACATTTGAACTTGATTTTATTGCATCCTTACTAACTGGTTATGAAGATATTTATGCTTATACATTACTACTTATAGTTATTCTTGGTTTACCCACTGGGTTAACCTTACTAAATAAAACAAGTAAGAAATTAATAAGAAATGATAAGTATGGTAGAACAGAACTAGATTTGATTCAAGAAGGTTTAATTGAAGTTGATGATGAACAGTTTGACGATTTCTTTCAAACAAGTTAAAAGACTATTAAAAACAAGCCGCTTAATTAAGCGGCTTGTATTATTTAAATATCAGCGTTAAGTGGTCTACCGCTTGCATCACGGTCGATACTTCCTGTTAAAATTAAGATGCCTTCTACAAGTCCCCAAATCCCAGCAACCATTGGACCAAATATAAAAATCCAACCAACTACTGTGAGTAATAACTGCGCAATGGCTTTACCTGTATAACCTAAATAAAAGTTATGGATACCAAATGCCCCTACAAAGATACCAAGTAAGCCAGCAGCTAATTTAGATTTAGCAAGTGGATCTCTTACTGCTTGTGGTTTCATTGGGGTTTGTGGGACACCGCAATAAACACAGATTACCGCTTCATCATCAATTTCTTTACCACATTTTCTACAATACATAATAACCTCCAAGAAATTTCGTTAACTTTATTATAGCGATTATTCCCCTAAATAACAATTACTACTTAAAAAACACAGACAATTTGTCTGTGTTTAAATTTATCTAAATGCGTGTTGAATAAAACGATACTGATCAGCGCGGTAATAAGCTTTAGCATATTCTATGGGTCTACCACTATCAAGGAAGGTATTTAATGTAATAAATAGAACCGGTGATTGTTTAGTAATCCCTAATTCTTGTGCAATAATCGTACTAGGAAGTTTCGCTTCAATTGATTGAATGGCGTATTGAAGTTTTAACTTTAATACGTGTTCTAAGTAGTGATAAAATGAGCCGTTAATCATCTCTTCAGTCACTTCTTTCATAATACGTTTAGGGACGTGTAATTCTTCATAAAGGACAGGAATGTCATCACCATAACGTACACGTTTAATGCAATAGACTTCATCACCCTTGTTGATAAATAATTTAGCCGCAACTTCATCATCTGCAGGAATGACATCTAAACTTACTAAACGATTACTTACGGTACGGTTCATGCTTTTCATCTGTTCAGTAAAACTATGTAATCCTTGAATTTTCTTTTCAATTTTTGTTGTTCCAACAAATGTCCCTTTTCCTTTATGACGATAAATATAGCCTTCATTAACTAAATTGTTTAATGCTTGTCTAACCGTCATACGAGAAATACCGTACATGTCTTTTAACTCGTTTTCACTTGGAATCATATCCCCTTGAGCTAACTCACCACGTTTAATCTTGTTTTTTAAATCATTTTCGATTACTTGGTAGATTGGTGTTTTCATTTAATTTCCCCCAAAACTTTATTTCTTATTTTTATTATACAAGATAGCACATGTTTGAACAAGTAAAATCTTCTATCCAGTGTACTAAAGCGTATTTTTTCCTAACTTGTCTATATTTTTTAAACAATAATACATTGAATAAATTAGCCGGTTATTTTATAATAGAATTAGTATAGACAAGAGAGGGTTAACAATGAAAACTTATATAACTTTTGATATCGGTGGAACCGATATAAAATACGGAATTATTAAAGAAGATTATACCTTTATTAAAAAAGCTTCAATCCCTACTAATGCTTCTATGGGCGCGAATCAAATGATTGAACGTATCATCGCGATTATTCACGAGGCAAAAACGATGTTTAATTTAAGTGGGGTTTCAATTAGTAGTGCTGGTGTGATTGATCCTATTTTAGGAAAAGTTTTGCACACAACCGGCGCAATTAAAAATTATGACTATATGCCTGTTAAAAAGATGATTGAAGAAAATACGAAATTAAGCGTTTCAATCAACAATGATGTCAACTGTTTTGCCTTATGTGAAGCGACTGTTGGGGCAGGTAAAAATGATGATAACTTTTTAACGATGACGATTGGAACGGGTATTGGTGGTGCGATTATTTTAAATAAGGCTTTAGTTTATGGGGCTAGTTTTGCGGCGGGTGAATGGGGACGTATGATTTTACCACAAGGCGTTTACGAAGAGGAAGCCTCAATTAGTGCACTGGTTAAAAAAGCACAACTTGCTTCTGAAGAAACTATCCATAACGGTAAAGATGTATTTGATTTATATGATGCAAATAATAAAGATATCTTGCCGGTTGTTGCTGCGTTTTATCAAACCCTCGCAACCGGTATAGCTAATTTAATTTATACTTTTAACCCAAAACTCATTGTCATTGGTGGGGGCATTTCTAATCGCGGGCAACGGTTTATTGATGAGTTAGATCATCAATTAAAATTAATATGTGAAAACGCATTTTACAATGAAGTAACGCTAAAACTAGCGCAGTATTCGAATGATTCAGGATTAATAGGGGCACTGGTTTATTTTAAAATGCAAGAAAGCGAGGGCTGTTAATATGAAGAAAAAAATAGTTGTACTCCCCTTAGATGAAAGACCGTGTAATTACTATTTTAATCAATGGTTAGTCAAAGAAACTGATTACTCAGTTGTTGTACCGCCTTTTAGTTTACTGGGTAAGAAAAAAACGATTGGCGATATTGAAGGCTTAGTGAAATGGTTGTTTAAAGAAAGTGCTGATGCTTACGGATTAGTCATTGCGATTGATACGTTACTTTATAGTGGGATTATTCCTTCAAGACTTCATTATGATGATGTAGATACTCTAAATCAACGATTAAACACGTTAAAAACACTAAAAGAAAAATACCCCCACTTAGTAATTTATGGGTATAACTTAATTATGCGTAACCCAAAATATTCAAGTAATGAAGAAGAACCTGATTACTATGAAACATGGGGAAGAGAGATTCATTTACACGGCGTAATTAATCATAAGCTCGCTTTAGGTATCGCAACACGTGATGAAGAAAACCAATTAAAAGAAATAGACGCGCGCTTACCTTTAGAACATTTACATGATTACTTAGACCGTAGAGCAATTAACTTAACCCTGAATAAATCTTTTTTAAAGTTGATTCAAGAAGGTGTTATTGATTTTGGTATTGTCCCACAAGATGATTCTTCGCCATATGGGTTAACTGCCGTTGATCAAAAAATTATTAGAGAAACCATTATTGATTTAGATATCGCCTTAAAAGCGTATATGTATCCTGGGGCAGATGAGGTTACTAATACACTCTTAGCACGATTAATCAATTATGATTTAAATATACATCCTAATGTATACATTAAATATACGAGTGAATTAGGGGCACAGTGCATTCCGTTATATGAAGATAGACCGGTTGGAGAAACGGTTAAATACCAAGTACTAGCCGCAGGGGGTAAAGTCGTTAGTAGTTTAAGTGAAGCCGATTTGGTCTTACTTATGAACACACCGGGTGGTAAGATGGTTGAGGCAGCTTCTTATAAAAACCGTAGTATTGAATATAATAGTTTTAGAAATTTAATTGAGGGAATTGAGTTTTCACTTGATGCCATGGCAAAAGGTAAAGGCGTTATCATTGGAGATATTGCTTATGCGAATGGTGGCGATTTTGAACTCTTAAAATTATTAAAACAAGCTTCTATCCTTTATAAAGTAGCGGGTTATGCTGGATGGAATACATCTTCTAATACTTTAGGTACGGCTATTCCTCAAGGGTTTATTTACCATATTTATGGCAATACTAAAGCGCATAAAGATTTCTTAGCGCTTCGTTATACTGAAGATATTGGGTATTGTAGTTTTGTGCGTCAAGAAGTAACCGCAGCACTCACTAAGACAAATTTATCTTACCGTGAGTTAGACGGGCCAAAAGGAAAAACCGCGCAACTAATTAAAGATAAACTTCAAACATTCGCAGATAGTGAAATCGTAGATCCAACATACAAAGTCACCATCACTGATAGTTATCAACCATGGAACCGTATGTTTGAAATTGGTCTTTTTGTGAAGTGTGAAAAAAAATGATATTAAAAACTTTTCATAGCTATAAAGATATACCTTACACACGCTATGAACGTGATGATCATACTAAAAAATCATTACTCTTCTTCTTTCATGGTTTCACCAGCAATAAAGATGAAGGCATTATGGGGCGTGGTGAAGCACTTTCAGAGTTAGGTTATTTGGTCATTGCCATAGATGCTTATGCCCATGGGGCACGTATTGATGAAGCCATTATTGGTGGGAGTGCGAGTGATAAATATAGGCATTTAATTGATATTATTATTCATACAGCACGTGATGCTAAAGATTTATTTATGAATCATTTAGTAACAACCTTTAATATAACTAATGATACTTACTATGCATTTGGTGTTTCAATGGGCGCTGCGACTGCTTTATATTTAGGCTCAATTGACACAAAACTAAAAACGATTATATCGATTGTTGGTTCGCCTTCACTTTATGCACTTTATCTTTATAAACAATCTTTATTTGGATGGGAAAACACCCCTTCATTTAAAGAAAAACTTGCGTACTATCAATCCATTGATCCGTTAATCCATTATGAAACCTTGAAAGATAAACATATCTTTTTAGGGTGTGGTAAGTTTGATGAAGTCGTACCACCTAAGTTTGCCAAAGCCTTAAGTGACACGTTAAATCAAGAAAAAACCGTATTTAAATTATACGAAGTTGGACACAGTTCCACAGAAGAAATGCTTCAAGATGCTTATAATTTTTTAGTCAAATATTAAGAGTGCACACTGCACTCTTTTTCATTTTAATTGACTAGACAAGTGAAGTTTAACATGGTAAAATAAAGTAAGTAAAATTGGAGGGTTTAAATTATGAGTTTAGCCATAAAAGTCATTCCGACTCTAGATAGTCGATCGGTAGATACAACGCAATTTGAACAGGTAAAAGTCTATGATGGTATGATTGAAAATGAAGTTGAAAAACCAGCACCTCAACGTTGTTTTGGTGGGGCTTGGTATCATAAAGTACTCAGTAGCCAAGATGCTTGGCTGGGGATTGAGGGGGTTATTACTTTAGGAGAATTCACTCCTGATAAAGACCGTTTTGATTTAGATGGTCGTGGCCGTTATATGGATAATCCTTCTGTTTATATGGGCGGAAAAGCCGATTTTGAATCCGATGCAGGCTTGGGGTTTAATACAGGGTATTTAGATAGTGATACTTCAAAACCTTTAGATGTTTATAAAAGCCCTAAAGTAGCATGGCGTCCTTTTTGGCGTTATATTTATAGTGATGCTCTAGACCATGAAGGTAACGTACTAAGACGCAACTTTAATTCTTGGAATATAAGTGATCCTAAAAACTTACAATACTACTATTTACCCGGTGATAAAATTCGTATGTCTGTTTTTAGTCCTATTAAAGATTATATGCAGTTACGCATCGAAGTGTTAGAAGTCACTACAATTCCTAAATATGTTGCGCAACGTAAAGCGTATCATTTAAAAGATGACCGTCCGAGTGATTTTCATAGTCCGATATTTCATTCAAGAGGCCAAGGCGCATCTACTCAAGCTGAGTTTAAACGTGTCAATTCAATTGATCAATACGGCAATGAAGGCAAAGTAGCCCAAATTACACATGCGAAAGTAAGTGAAGCACTTTGGCATGAAGTGTATTTATATAGAAAAATTAACGGTGACCTTGTAAAAGTCCCATTTACGTCTAAAAGACGCACAACGATGACGTGTCCTAACCCAGATGCTTTCACTGTAAATGATGAAGGCCTTGATCAAACATTGGGTGCAGAACGTGTGCAAATTCATCCAATAAACTGTAAATAAGGAGTTATTATGAATAAAACATTTGATTTAATTATCGCGGGGGGTTCTATCGGTGGGGTATTAGCAGCCCGTGCTGCACTCTCTACTGGAAAACGTGTCTTATTAACAGAAGAAACTGCCTGGATTGGGGGACAATTAACCAATCAAGGCGTTCCTAGTGATGAACACATTTGGATAGAATCATTTGGATGTACCGCTACTTACCGTAACTACCGTAATAAGGTAAGAGATTACTACAGAAATCATCCTTTTATTAAAGATGCCGTTAAATCAAAAGAGATTTTTAATCCTGGTTCTGGTTGGGTTAGTGCGATTGCGCATGAACCCCGTTTAGCCTTGCATTTATTCCATGAGATGTTACTGCCTTATATAACTAATCAACACCTTGTATTAATGACTAATGCGGTTGTTATTGATGTGGTGACTGAATCAAACAAAGTGACTTCTGCAACAATACTTAACCTTAAAACCAGTGAAGAAATTATCGTAGAAGGCACCTATTTTTTAGATGCTACTGATACTGGAGAATTATTACCTTTATCAGGGGCTGATTATGTAACGGGATCTGAAGGGACTCTTTATAATGAACCCCATGCAACAGCTAAACAAATGCCTAATGACATGCAACCAATCACATGGGTTGCTGCTGTAAGTTATCATGAAGGTGAAACCCATGAGATGGAAAAACCTGAAGAATATGATTACTTTAAATCGCTTAAAACACCTTATGGATCTGATTTATTAAGTTGGTACGGGCCAACCTTAGATCCTTCTTCTACTAAACGTCTTTATAAATTTGGTGGAACCTTTAAAGATGGTGATAAAGTTCCGCCTTTATTTACGTACCGTCAAATCGTCGATAAAAACTTGTTTAACCCTAGTTATAACGTAAGTGATGTTACTTTAATTAACTGGCCACAAAATGATTATGTGTTTGGCAATATTTTTAATACAGATAATGATGATCATCATAAATATATGGCTAAACAATTAACGTTATCTTTAGTGTACTGGTTAAAAACAGAAGCGTTACGTGATGATGGTGGGATAGGCTATCCTGAACTAAAATTAAGAGGCGATATTTTAGGGACAGATGATGGGTTAGCACTTGCACCTTATATAAGAGAATCCCGTCGTATGAAAACACGCTATATTGTTAAAGAACAAGACATTTCCGCAAAAACCAATAAAACACTTCCAAAATTTTGGGATTCAGTTGGGGTTGGGTGTTACCATATTGATCTACATATGACCACAGAATCTCAATCGTATTTCTTTGAAAATACATGGCCGTTTGAAATACCATTAGGGGCTTTTATTAGTACGAACTTAGAAAACTTAATTCCTGCGTGTAAAAATATCGGTACGACCCATATTACTAACGGATGTTTTAGACTTCATCCTGTTGAGTGGAATATTGGAGAAGTTGCTGGATATTTAGCGTCATATTGTATTG
This sequence comes from Liberiplasma polymorphum, assembly GCF_043951795.1. NCBI lineage: Bacteria > Bacillati > Mycoplasmatota > Mollicutes > Liberiplasmatales > Liberiplasmataceae > Liberiplasma > Liberiplasma polymorphum. The sequence continues at coordinate 33,275 of NZ_JBIOAG010000008.1, forward strand.
ATCATGATTTAACCCCTAGCACTTTATATGCCGATAAAAATCATGTCAAAGCGTTTCAAAACTATTTAGATCAAAAAGGTATCGAACGTGCTTGGCCAAGGGACAAAGTTCATGCCATCTAATAAAGTAAAACACATGATTGGCCAAATGTTAATGTTTGGGGTGAAAGGCTATACGTTCACCGAAGAAATGCGCACCATGATTGCGTCATTTGATATGGGTGGATTTATCTATTTTAAACGTAATGTTCAAAATGCCAAACAAGTATTTACTTTAAACAAAGCCATTCAAGCATATGCGAAGACACCCCTTTTTATTGGGATTGATCAAGAAGGTGGGTTAGTTACTGCGATTGATGATATTACACCAATTCCTGGGGCGATGGCAACGGCTGCGGCTAAAGATTATTTAGCCGATTATAAAACAGTCACTAAACACGCCGGGAATGCATTAAAATCATTAGGAATCAGCATTAATTTTGCGCCTAACGGCGATATCAACAATAACCCCGATAATCCTGTAATCAATGCGAGAAGTTATGGAGACACTAAGGAAATGGTTTCTTTATACACGACCGCTATGATTGAAAGTTTTGAATCAGCCAGTCTGATCTCAACAATCAAGCATTTTCCCGGACACGGCGATACAAATGTAGATTCACACTTAGGCTTACCAACCATTCATCTAACCTTAGAAAAAATGGATCAGTTTGAACTTGTTCCCTTTAAAAATGCGATAAAAAACGGGGTTCCTGCTATCATGACCGCACATATATTAGTCCCTGCACTAGACGCTATGCATCCAGCAACGTTGTCAAAGCGAATTTTAAAAGGGTTATGTAGAGATACGTTAAACTTTAACGGTTTACTGATTACTGACTTATTATCGATGCATGCCATAAAAGATCACTATAGCCTAAAAGATACGATCATGCATGCGGTAAATGCCTCTAATGATATTTTACTTTATGACGCACCTACTTTAGAGGGCTATAAGCAATTTGTAGAAACATTTTATGCTTGTGTTGATGAAGGCTTAATTAAGGAATCAACCATTGAAGCAGCCTATAAACGCATTATGCATGCTAAAGAAACGTATCATGTTGGCCTAATGGATGCTTCATTTGAAGTAATTGAAAGCAGCTTAATGCCAAATGATATCAAGTGCTTATCAGAAAAAATCACTAAAGCGTCTATGACGTTGGTTAAAGGCGGTTTCAGTAAAATTGATTTTAAAAAAACGTTAGTTATTTTTCCTAATATTAGTATTTATTCTTTAATTGATACTTATCATAATAGACAACAAACATTCAAAGATTATCTAAGTGATTTAAAGATTGATACCGCTCAAATCTTATTAAGTGAACACTTAGATGAGGCCAACATTCAAATGATTTTAAAAGAATCAAAAAACTATAACCATATTGTAGTATTTACTTATAACAGCTTTATGTATCCCCAACAACAACGCTTAATGCATTTACTTGATGAGGTCAATGTTATTTGGGTATCCTTGCGTGCACCTTATGATGGGATACACATAAAAAAAGGCACCTATTTATGTGCCTATGAAGCCACAAAGCAATCCTTTAAAGCCATTTATGAAACGTTAAATGGTGATGAAGCAAACGGGACTTTACCTGTTAAAATTTAGCCTTTGATAAAGGCTTTTTTTTATGAAAAAAACCGGAAGGGAGGCTCCGGTTTTTCATCTATGATTCATCATCTTCTTTAGTTGATCTTGGGTGAATACTCACAAATTCCCCACCTAAACTTGCATCAACAGAATCATAATCTAATGTAAATGCATTAGGATCAGGACATAACATAGTCGTTCTTCTTGAATCGTTAAATGGGACTTTATAAATGGTGCCATTAATTTCTCTATATAAATACACTTCATGCCAAATGGCATTATCAACTGAAGTTTCAGTATATTTCGCTGGTTTACCTTCGTTATTTACTTGGTCGATGGCATTAACACGTTTGAATTCTGCACTTGTCCCACCATGACCGTTTGACGGGAATTTCGGTGAAACAAAATCAGAAGGCATATTATCTTCAATGCGCCAACTCGCGCGAAGGGCTACATATTTTTCAATTGTGGTTGCTTCAATGACTTGAATTTCCATTTGTAAGAAATTTGGTTCTGGACTAAATACTGTCATACGAATGGTGTCTCCTGGTAAATAGTAATATTGGGGTTTACGGTAATCTTCATGAGCGAATGTATTAGACCCACCATGAATATAACGCCAAAATGGTCTGAACGCGATTTTTTCACTACCTGGGGATAAACAAAATGCGTTATTACACCCAAGTGTCCAAAATAATCCTACATCAGTCTCAGCGCCTGCATTCCCACCTAGATAAATAGAAGCATTATCTAAATGTCTACCAAGATCTGCGTCATATCTGCCTGCCCATTCATTATATTCAGGAATGGTTAACACGGTTTCAATCCCTAGCCATTGATCTTTACTAGACACCGCTTTATTATACCAAGCCCCTGGAAAACAAGGTGGTGTTGATGGTTTAGGAACTTCTCCGCTGATCTCACCAGTCCAAACTGGTGCTTGATAATAACTAATAAGCGTTACCTCCTCATGGTAATGAATACGGGTTAAATGGTTGACTCTAACTGTGAATATTTTCGTATCTGTTAATGCTTTATAATTAATCGTTGCAGTGACCGTTACACTAATCTCTTCACCTTCATTAGGTAAAGTAACCACACCATTATTTGAAATAAATGATTCTTGATCTGTAACCCATTCGATGGTTGCCCCATCAATGGTTTCTATAAAATCAAGCGTTGTTTCATAAATGATTAAACTAGGTAAGACAAGATTGGATTTAATTTTAGTGAGTACCATCTCATCGGTTGGGCCTACAATAATGGTGTAGGTAACACTTTTACTTTCGTTATTTTCACTGAATGTGGCTGTTAGGGTCACTGTGGTAGGTTCTGTTGTTAAATAGACTCTACCGGTTGTCGTGTCAATAACACTTGAATCATCACTTGTCCAAGTAATAGAAACTGATTCATAGGTATTGGGTAAGGTTAAAAACAAATTTGCCGAAACCATTTCAGGTAATTCTATGGTAGTAATGGCTTCATCTATTTTTAACGGGGGTGGATTATCACGTGTACAGCCTACTAAGCTAACGCTAAAGATTAGTACTAACAAAATGGTGTAAAATTTCATCTGGTTGCCTCCTAATTTTACTTGCAGCCTCATAATCTAAAAACACAGTAACATTTGGATGTAAATTCAAAATTGATGCTGGCATGTCTTTAGTTATTTTACCATAAACCATGTTGTAAACTGCATCTGCTTTTGATAATCCGCTTGCAAGGAGAATAATTTTTTTAGCACGCATAATATTTTTGATGCCCATAGTAATTGCTTCAGTTGGGACTTCAGTAATATCATTAAAAAAACGTGCGTTATCAGCTCTAGTTTGTTCATCTAATGTGACTTTATGGGTAATAGAATCAAAGGGCGTTCCTGGTTCATTAAACCCAATATGACCATTGGCTCCTATCCCTAAAATTTGGATATCAATGGGATGATGATTAAGGAGTGTGTTATAACGAATACATTCTTCATCAATCGCTTCTGCTTTCCCATTAGGAATTTCACAATAATTTAGATCAATATTAATATAGTTAAATAAATGATTTACCATATATTGATGATATGATGCTGGATGATGTTTACTAATGCCAAAATACTCATCTAAATTAAAGACTTTTATTTGTGCATAACTGGTTTGGTTTTTATGATAATCTTTAATCATATTTTGATACATTTTAATTGGGGTTGAGCCTGTGGCTAACCCTAATGTTATGGTGGGTTTTTTCTTGACTGCTTCAATTAATACATTTGCAGCAGCCTTACTTAAAGCATCGTAATTTTCAAATATTTCAATTTTCATGGTTATCTCTCCTGTAAACAACTTGCCCTTTGCAGATAGTGGCTAAGATGGTTAAGTCTTTATCTAGTAAAACAAGATCAGCATCTTTACCGACTGAAAGACTTCCTTTTTTATCATCAATTCCTAACTGAATCGCTGGATTTAAACTGGCAAGTCTACTCGCTTCTTCTAAGGAATAATTTAAAACATGCACAACATTTTTAAACGCTTCAATCATAGGAAGTACACTTCCTGCAAGCGTTCCATCTTTAAGGGTTGCTTTTAACCCTTTTACAGTTGCTGTTTGTCCCCCTAAATCATAAGTCCCATCCCCAAGATTTTTAGCACGCATTGAGTCAGTAATTAAACTGAGGTGATGACAGTTTTTTGCGTTCATTAAAATGGTGGCGGCTTCTTTATTTACATGAATTAAATCTAAAATGAGTTCTGCATGTAAATCTTTATGGTATAAGGCTGCACCGAGTGCGCCAATATCACGGTGATGCAAAGGTGTCATCGCATTATAACAATGCGTTATGGATTTAGCTCCGGCTTTTATTGCATTTAAGACATCTTGATAAGCAGCTTTTGTATGCCCAATTGATGGAATGATATTTAACTGATTTAAATGTTTAGTTAATGTAAGGTGTTCATCTAATTCTGGTGCAAGGGTAACGATTTTTATACGGTTATTACTTGTTTTATTAAAGTCATCAAACACTTTAACAGACGGTGTTTGAACATAGTTAGCTGGTTGTGCCCCAGCCGCTTGGGCGTTGATAAACGGGCCTTCTAAATGAATCCCAAGAATCTCTGCGCCACTATAAGTGTTAAGACTTGCGGCCTCGTCAATCGCTTGTAAGGCTTTTTTAATTGCCTTATTACTTTGTGTCATGGTTGTTGGTAAGAAACTCGTCGTACCTTCTTTGGTTAAATAAAGACCGATTGTATTGATGGCATGAACGGTTCCGTCCATCACATCAAAGCCTTGAACACCATGAACATGCATGTCGATAAACCCTGGAATAATATAGACAAGTTCATCGATGGTTAACGGATGCATTGCCTGATGGTTTCCAAGGGAGGTAATCTTACCATCAGCAATACCTATATTCCCTTTAATAAAGCCTTTATCAGTTAATATATTTGCGTTATTAATTCCATTAAACATGGGCATCACCTCTATCAATACTATTATACATTTTTTTAATTATCTAGACAAGTGATACTACCCATTAATTTGTGAAAAATTTCTTTTTTAGGAAATAGCCAGACGCCCCTAATGCAAGGGTTGAAATAAAAATACTTCCAGTAAGTAATAAACCAAACTTAGGTCCTGTTGTACTTGGTTCATCTAGTCCTTCATCACCCGGAATAACAGGATAATCAAATGATGAAGCATCTGGTCTTTCTTGCATGGTAGCAGGATTCCAAAATCCACGCCCAATTAAATCACGACTAATGTGAATATCAATAATCGCCATTAGTCTTGATGTATCTTCTTCAAAGCGGTTCTTTGCGGCCCCTTCAAAATACAAATCGCTATACGCGTTTAATATTTGAATCTGTGTATAAAGCACTTGATAATCTTTTGCATGACTTAGTTCTAAAGTAAGCAATTGATTAAATACCGTATAAAGTTGATCAATATGTTCACTGTTAACTGCGCCAGCAGGCTCATAAATTGTTTCAATTTTATAGCGTTGTTCTTCTATGGCTTTAGCCAAAACAATCTCTAAATTCGCATGAGGTAACACAGCTTTTGTTCGCGCTGTTGATAAGACAATCGCATTAATAAATGATTCATTTAAGTTATGACTTGCAAACATCGCGCTTCCAAATGCCCCGCGCAAGTTTGCTTCTAACATTTGTTCCTGGTTACTATAAACACTATACCCATAATAAACCGGTGCAATCCCAGAATATTGGAAACTCTTATTTCCAATAATCCCTTGGATGGTTGCAATACGGTTTCCTACAAAGTCTTTATCATAATGGTAAATCATTGGTGAAATATGATCAATCCACCCGTTTTCTACCCATTTAGGCCATTCCTGCAAATAGTTATTTCGTGCCCCGTGATGATCAGGTGCAATCGCCATTGAAATTTGAGCATTAGGATTAACGTTTAATACAGCTTCTCTTATCGCAAAAAGCGTATCGGTGACTTGATCACGTCTAAATTGATCAAACAATAGCTTAACGGATGCATCTTCTATCATTAGTGTTTTTAAGTCACCTTCTAAATCATGAAGGCTCATAAAACGCTCTATCGCTACATCTGTATAGCCACTATCGCGGACACCTGATGGGTGATTAGCATCTAAATAAGGATATCTAATATAATCAAATTCCATTCCGTCTAAATCATAGTTTGTAAATAATTCTACATGATAATCAACAATGAACTGTCTAAACTCTAAGTTAGCTGGATCAGCAAATAAGGTTGTATTTTGAATGTTAGACCCATCTAAATTTAACATATGCCATGAAGGGTTATCTCTTAACACATTAGAAAGTGGACGTGCGGTTGAACCCATGAAGAATATTTCATTCCATGCATGCACTTCAATATTACGCTTGTGCGCTTCTTCTATAAAAGCTTTTAAGTAATCTGTCCCATGTTCGCCAAATGTTGCCCCATCAAGTGCTGGGTGCATATCAATATAATTTGACGGATAATTGGTATACCCTGTCCATAATGTTTCAACGTAAACTAAGTTATATCCAAGTGATTCCCATAAATCTAAGTGTTTAATAATATCTTCTAAAGTGCGTTCATTTGGACGGTGCCATAAAGCACGTGCTCCGATTTGATAACTCGGTAAAAGCGCAAGTTTAAGTTCTAATATTTTTTGATCAATACTTTGATAAAGCTTACGAATCATAAACCCATAACGCATTTTAGCTTGATCGTCTTCTTCTTGATTAAAGTGTTCGTAGTTTAGTCTAATTTCTTCCATTAAAGTTTCAATGGCCGCTAAGCTATTTTCTGCCCCATTAAAATCAATGGCATATAATCCGTCTAAACGCATGTGATAATCTTCAATTGCTTTTGCATAAGCATGTTCTACGCCGATTAAAGCAATCGCGGTGGTTTGATTATTAATCGTGACCGTATCTTCATGAATGCTTGCCATAGACCCAAGATAAACATGATTTCTTAAAAAGGCTGCTGCTTCACCGTTTCCTGATAACACGTACCCATCTTGTGGGATAACTACATGCGTTCCTAGAGCTATCACAATGCCTTCACTATTAACAGCAACTTCATACCCAAATGCATTCGTATTTGTAAGGCCAGCTGAGGTTTTTTGCTCCCACTCATAAGTATACTTAATGAGTTGATTAGCGCCTCGGTAAGCGCCAGCATTTACCCCATCTGGATTAGTTTCTAAGGTCGGGTTTGTATCATTTAAATGATAAGTAAATGTTTCTGATTTTAATATTGATAAATCCATAAAATGAATTTCCTCTCCATGTGTAAATTTATAGCCTTCAATTAAATAAAACTGAAAAGGCATGCCAGCACCAGATAACACAAAGCCATCATTTGGAATGGGGCTACCTTCACTAGGTCCAGCGCCCGGTGCTCTAAAATGACTAACGTGATATGTCTGTTTAGTCTCATCAAATGTAATGGTCATCTCAGAACCTAACCGACTAGTATTGGTTGTATCTGCATAGCTTGAATCATATAACACCATAGCCTGACTTGATCTTGGTATATTCTCACCCGTTATAACTGAACGGACACCTTGAGCACTCTCAATCGCTCGTGTAAAAAAGCGAATAGACGTGGTGTTTGATGGCACCATATGATCCCCTACTAAAATAATAGAACTTAGTGGATGATTATTTGGTAAAGCTAACACAAACCCATCTAATGGAATATAGGCTTCATCTTGTTCTATTTTCGTTACTTCATAGGCTTGATTAAACGTAATAAATGTCATATCTTCAAAAGAAGCATGGGTATAATGCCATAAAGCAGTATAAATAACGATGTCGTTATTGGTTTCAATAAACGTTACCCCTTCACTACTGTAAGAAACAGGATCTATAGTATCAATTTGAATTATAGTGTCATTATAAGTTAAGGTAAATGATGCTGCTTTTACTGATTGCGCCCATAAGAACACAAGAATTAAACTCATAAATAGTACCATTATTTTTTTCATTTAATGCACCTTCTCAACTATTAAAATCTATTTGCATGGTATAAAATGTATCAACCATTTTAAACCCTAATTTTTCATAAAACTTGGTTAGACCTGTCCAATCTATTAAAACGTGACTTGCGCCTTCTTCAAATAACTTATTACAGGCAAACAGCGTAATGGCTTTTCCTAGCCCTTGATTGCGGTAATTTTTATCTACACCTAACGGGCCAACCCCACCTAAAGTAGGGTAACGCAGTTGGTAATTTGTGTTATGCATTAAAGGATCTTTTAATGCATGATTGCCTCTTGCAAAGGCAATAATTTTTTCTTTATCTTTGGCAATAAAAATTGGCATGCGTTCATGGTTAATACCATCTAGTTCTTTAAACCAACGATAAGAGAAGTTACTTTTTACAAATGCCTTAAGTGCCTCAACTTCACTAGCTTCGCATCGTTTAAAAGTATAAGGGAACTGGTCACTCTTAACTTCTGGTTTTAAATCTGTGATTAAATTAAAAGCTTTACCTGTTGATTTAAATCCCTGTTTCTCAAAGAATTTTATGGCGTCTTGATTAATTAAACCAGGAAAAAGACAGTCATAATCAGCCCCGAGTGTTACGGTATGTATGTTTAATGATTTAAACCATTCTAATGCATGATTAAGTAACCTTTTTCCATACCCCATATGGCGGTAATCTTTATGAACATAAAGCATGGATATAGCCCCAGTTGATGCGTTATAATTTTGTTTAATAATGACTAAGCCAACCATTGTTTCTTTATCCCACAATAATTTAGTTGAACCAGGGATTACCGCTGGTGAATCAAAGGCGTGATGAAGTAACTCTGTAAAAAGTGGGTAGTCGGGGAATTCAGTGTTCCAAAGTTCAATAAATGCATCCTTATAATTCATCATAGTCTTCTTCTAAGTAAGGTATTATTAAATCATAATATAAGTCATAACCTAACGCATTTAAATGAATCCCGTCATTTGTATATTTTTCATGGAGTTGATTGCTTAAGTCTTTAAATTTAGGTGCTATATTTAAATAGTGAAAGCCATACTTTTTAGCTAAAATTTCAATCTGTTTATTAATAGCATCTATTTCAATATTGGCCTTTATTGAACTAATATCAATGGTGTTTGGTGCAATGACTGGTAAGATAGAAATTAGTGTGATATTTTTATGGTTAATATTTGTTTCTAGCATTTGTAGTAAGGCTTCATACATGGTAAAAAAAGGAATCTTAGGGCCGTGTACCCATGCCCCGTGATTACATAAAAAGTCATTAATCCCAATCATCATAAATAAATGATCAACTTCTAGTGTTGCAAATATTTTTGAGCGACCAATCAGTTCAAGTGTTTTATCGCCACCAATCCCTAAGTTTGTGATGGTTTCATGGTTGGATAAATGACTAAAATTTGCCGTAATAGAATCTCCGTAAAAAACTATTTTTTTCATATGTTCTCCTTTTTAAATAAAAGCCAACCCAAAGGTTGGCTTTTATCGAAAATTATCTAAAGCGTTCCTCAATCAACTGATCTAAAATAGGGGATATAATCTCCATCGTTGCTCGAACGTCATTACTTTTTAATGCACTTTCTAGTAAAATCATCATACTACCTTCAACTTGTCCATAAGCATCAGAACCAAATGTGTAGAATAAATCATTTGATAAGTTACCAAGTACTGATACATGGGCTTCTACACTTGAATCGGTTGCGTAGTATTTATATAATTCCATTTCAAATTGGAAATGATTTTCTTCTAAGTCTCCAAAATATTGCATTTCGCTCCATATTTGGAAAATGAGTTCGTCATGAATGAAGAAATCTTCATATCCAGCAGGGATATTTGATTTTTCATACCCACGGCTGACAACAAATGATGCTGGTCCAAATTGAATCATATTATTATAGTTGCTTAAGTCAGGAAGCGTATCATCCCCTGTAGGGAATGGGACAAATCCTAAATCAGTAAATGAACGGTTTCCGAATTTAGTATCATTAAATGCATGCCAGTATGATCCGTTATGGAAAACAATTTTACCGTTAACAAATTCTTGTTCAACGGTATTACTTAAATCACTTTCACTGCGCCAACGGACTTCATCATAAAGGTTAGCGATATATTGTAGTGCGTTTAATGTAGGCGTACTTAATACCCCAACATCTAATTGATCATTAACGATATACCCACCATTAGCATGAATCATACTATACGCCCAGTTATACGTTCTTCCACCAATTACATAGTGGTCAGCTCTATCACTCATGGCCGTATCTAACTCTTTAGTTAATGCTTCAAATGTTTGCCAGTTCCAATTACCATCTAACCACATTTGTGTTGGTAAATCTTTTTGGTATCCAAGTTCAACAAGTAAATCCATGTTGTAATAAATTCCGCCTGTATTCATAGGTAGACGGTCGTCATAAACATAATGACCTTCTAAGAATTTTCCAAATTGTTTTTTAGATTCTGGGAAGTTTTCATCCCCGTATAAATCCATATAATCGGTTAAATCTAGTATCGCACCAGCTGATGCAAGGGTTGGAATAGATGTTGTCGTAATTTCATATACATGTCCAGCAGGTGAACCTGTAACGACATTATTTACTACCCAGCGTTCACGTGCCCCACCCCATGTTGCGTTACTTGGGAATGGTTTATAAACGACTTTAATATTATATTTGGCTTCAACTTCTTCAATCAGTTGAATTTTAATTTCTTGGTTTAACCCTTCATAGCGATCACTTCTAGGATCTGCAGTGATTGGTGTGTTCGCGATAATAATAAATTCTTGTCCTTGTAAATTAATGGTGCTTCCGTTATCTGGATCCGGATTTGGATCAGGGTCTGGATCTGTATTGCCGTTTGAATTGTTACATCCAGCAATCACTAGGGTAAGCATAATGAGTAATACTAAGCTAAATATTTTTTTCATGGCTTTCTCCTTTTAAATTCGTCTCAACATTATTATAAGCGTTTTCATTTGTCTAGTCAAGTTGAAATAACCGAAATTTATTCCTGTTTTTAATAAATCATGTATATATAGCGAAATCGCTTATATATTAGGCTCTATAACATTAAATGCTTTAATATATCTAGACAAGAAAAATATCCGTGATTATCGTTAACTTGTCTATTATTATATTTGAATAAAAAAGCGCTTGCGCGCTTTCTTATCCAGTAATTCCAGTACGTTCTATGCCTTCAACAAACAAACGTTGAACGAATAAATACATAATAAGTAATGGTGCCATAACTAAAATACCGGCGGTATTTAATATTAGTGAAACAAAGAGAGGATTCTCTGTTACATCTTGTCCAATCAATGACCAAACCCCAAGTGAATTAAGGGTCCCTTGTAATCCGTTAATAATTGAAGTTAACTGATGGGCTAAGATTGGGAAATTTATATTTGCGCCACTAATGAATAATCCTGAGAAATACGCATCATTCCATTGCCAAACAAACGCAAATAATCCTACAATCACAATCGCGCCTCTTGCATTAGGCATCATAACTTTATAAAAGATTTTAAATGCACCAGCGCCATCAACTTGAGCAGCTTCTTCTAGTTCATAAGGAATGCCTTTAAAAAACTGTCTGAATAAATAGATGAAAATCCCTGATTTAATCCCCATCCCTAAACCACTCATTAAAAATATGGCTCCTGGTTTTCCTAGTAATCCTGCTTGTCTAAAATATAAAAACTGAGGGAATGCTAGGGTTGCAGGTGGGACGATGATGGTTAATAGTACTAACCCAAACAAGAGTTTATGCCCAGGAAATTTAAATCGTGCAAATGCATACCCTACAATAGAGGTTGATAATACTTGTAAAAGTGTCGCAAAGAACGCAATAAATAACGTGTTTTGGAATGCTGTCCAGTAATTTAAGGCAAGCATCGCGATTCTAAAGTTTTCAATCGAAAACGTCTCCGGGATCCAAACAACGGCTATATTATTAATATCTGATGGCGCTCTAAACGCGATGGCGATTTGTTGTAAGATGGGATATAGGATAATAAATGCTAACCCAAATAAAACCACAAATCTTAAAATAATCATAAATATTTGTTGTGCTTTTTGGTTAAAAGCACTTCTGTCATTTTCATTTTGAATGACATTTTTTACATAGGACACACTTTTATCAATCGGCTTAAGTAGAGGTTTTTTAGCATCTTGTTTAATCATAACTAAACACCGACTTTCTAATCACTAAGTAAATGACAAATAGTATTAAGAAATTAATTGCAAAGAAAATTATCGATAAAGCGCTTGCCATTCCGTATGCATAACGATCACTAACACTAGAGATAAATCTTGAAACTGGTGAATTCACAAAGGTATCTACAATCGTATAAACGATGACTGTTAAAAACATTGGACTCACCATAGGGAATGTTATCTTCCAAAACGATTCATATTTCGTAGCGCCTTCAATTTCTGCCGCTTCATATAAATGTCTAGGTATCGCTTGAAGCGCGGCTAAGAAGACAAGAATTTGAACCCCGCTAATATTAACAATTGTAAATATACGGCTAACGGATGTGACTAAGAATCCAATCATTCCGCGTCCTAATCCCATCTCCATAAGGAAATCTTGGAAGAATCCAAGTTGGAAAAAGCCAATGCCTTCTCTATTTGCTTCCATATAGTTACTAAATTGCCCGCTCATTGCAATATCAATGGCTGCAGCGTTAAAGATAACGGGAATAAAGAAAATCGCTCTAATCCATGCTCTACCTTTAAACTTAGTATTAAGTAATACGGCAATAAATAAACTAAAAATTAAAACAACAGGTAAATTAATCATTAAGTTTTGGGTGGATTCAATTAAAATACGGCTAAACGTTCTTCCATCAATCACTAAACTTTGAAACGCATCGACATAATTTGAAAACCCTATAAATGTGGTTAAAATTTCACCACGTAATTCTACAGTGTGAAAACTATAATAAATCGTTAATATAAACGGGTAAGCAAAGAAGATCGCAAAGCCAATCACCCACGGTAAAACAAAGAGTGACCCCCAGATTTTTTTCTGTGTTTCATAAGGAATATTACTATAAAACCTGCGAAGTTTTGACCAAAATTGAATAAACGGATCTTTAATGGTTTTCAATTAGTTCGCCCCCTTTATTACCCTATAATCCATAGCGGGTATTAAGGTTGATTGATACATTGTGCTTGTGGTTTTATAGTTAATCACGATTTCAACCCCGTTACTATACGTGACTTTTATTATGTCACGTTCAAGAATTTCGTGTTGGATTAAACGGGCTTCATGGATGTTTAATCCATCGACTTCTTTATACATTGAAACGGCTTCATCAAACCAGTTGATATAGTGCGTTGAATAATAACGATTAAACTCAGTATGCATTAAATCGTAGGTATCAGAATACGTCCAAGTAAAGTTCAAGTGCGACCCTGTTTCAATCGCTTTTAACTTATGCCACATCATCGACTGTTGGTCGTAGATATTAAATGATTGGCCTGCATAATCTACCAAATCACTTAACACGAGTTGATAAAAAGGAATACTCATATCAATAATATTAAATTCAGTCCCTTTTACTGGTAAATCGATAATTTTTGAAGCATGGGGTAGTGCAAGGGCTAATGGGTTTCTAATCATAATATCACTATGACTTTCAGTAATTTGCAGTAACGCTTCGTTAATGACAGCCTCAGTTTGATATCTAAAGTAAAAGTCTTGGTTGTTATAACTTCCATACATCATAGACCCTAAATCATTTAAGGCAAGTGTAGAAGTTTTTAAACGGTTATAATCGTTTAAAAAGCTTTCAACTACACCTTCTAAAGATGACGGATTAAGAATATAATGGGCTCTACTGTTTCTATCTGGTAAGAGTGTTGCGTGATTAAATCCGTAGTTTTCTAGTAAATTACCACTTATAGATTTGGCCACATCATTACGCATATTTAAGCGTTCATCCGTTGTTGGGGTTAGAAATGTTACTTCAGGGTAGATAGCAACATTATGGTTATCTCCAAATAAGAGTAACGCATTCATGGCACTTCTATTGCCAATCACACGGTGATATTTTATACGGCTTGGTAAATGGTGATCTATCCCGCCATTTAACCAGCCTTGATAAATAATATTAATATGGTCAACATTTTCTGCTTGTAAGGCTTCAATAATTTTCATGACTTCTTCAGTTGAAGTTAATGATTCAACCGTTTCATAAGGTACGCCTAAGAAATGATTGGTTTTAGTATACCCTGCAAGTAACGTAACATTCATCGATAAGCCTTCACTTTGAGTTTTTCTAGTTAAGCCTAAATCAATTAAGTAGTCACGGTATAAATCAGCCATGCCAACATAGGTACTATTTTCTGTATCGGTAAAACGGTATGAAACCTCATAATCACTTTCACTATAAAATCTTGTCCAAACTGTTCTATATAAAGAACTCGGATCATTACTGGTTACACCGGGTATTCTAATGCGGTCACGTTCCATATAATGGAATGTCGCAAATACGCGGTTATAAGAATCACTTGCCCCACTTACACGGGCATTCACTGATGCCATTGAAGCCCCTTCAGTGATGATGGCAATATAAGCTTGTTGGTCTTTTTTCATGCCAAATACAGGGAGTGCAGTCAGTTCTTGGCTTGTAGGTTTACTCAGTTGTACTTTTCCGTAATCCATTCCGTATAATCGCTGCGAATATTCACGGTTGCTTTTCCCATTATTAAGTTCAATTAAAGCCCCAGACCCATCTGGTACAAATAAGTACCCTTCATGAAGCGTACTCGCTTCTGCAAAGTTTGGTAAAAGATCAATATTAACTAATGGGTAAAGTGATTTTTCTTGAATCGATTCATTAATAATTTTTACATCAAACCCATCCTCGGTTAATGTATATAATACACTCACACCGATTAACGGTTTATTATCGACTAAGTCAACGCCTTGTTCTTGGTGATCTATAACCATATCTTCTTTTGTATAAGGCGTCATTTCAAAGACAATACGGTGAATTCTTTCGATGGCGTTTTGTGAGAAGTTACTCGCATTTCTAAGGGCGTAGACTTGTTGTTCTGTTACAAAGGTATACGCATTTTCTAAGAAGCGATAATCCACACGGTCCGCCTCAGGATCTAGATGCGATAAAATCAGTGTTTCAAAACGTTCTTTGCTTAATCGTTGGGGTAGGTCTGTGTAATCAATATCCATGTTTCCAATTTGATAATGGACTTCTACAGAGTTATCACCATAACGCACATAATATTGATTTCTACTAATAGAAAAATCATAACTATTCAGTGGTCGAATGTTTCCACTCAAATCTCGGTAATAAGCCACCAGTGTATTTTGTTGGCGATTAAGACTTGCCGGGGTAATATTTGGAAAAGTGTCTGCTTCACTAACATTCGAACGCCACGTATGTAACGTAACACTATCAAATAATTCAAAATGGGTGGTTGTTTCATCAAATCTAAATTCAAAACGGTTGTTGCTTAACACAACATTCGTATTACTTAATTCACTTGCATGGATAAAATCGGTCATATCATATTCAGCACGTTGTTCAACCACGAGAATGTTTGATGAAATAATCCAAAATAATACCCCAATAAATAACGTAATACTTCCTAAAGCAATGACTGTTGATTTAGGAAACTTATAGTTATGAATTTTTTCGATTATTCCAACTTTTAAACTATAAAACGCTCTTCTAAATATATTCCATGTGAAATAGTCAATAGGCGTTTTAGGTCTTTGATAAAGTGCTTTTGTTTTAATTGGTTTTTTCATATGCACCCTCCTAGAAATACCTTAATGCTAATTCACGATAAATTGCATAGATGAATTGGGCAAATTGTTGGATCAAAGTGAAAAATAGTAAAAATAAGAAGATAATAATGCCGATAGCTACAATCGTCATTAATGTGGTAATCACTGTTTTTTTAACACTATATTCATGGATATTTATCATGCCGAAAAAGAGCATATAGCCTGATAAGAAAATCGCTAAATAATGAATCATGTAATAAAATCCAGCTTCTTCTATCGTAATAACATTACTAAAAATCATATTAGGAAATGATAATAAAATAAATGGGAATAGAGCATAACCTAACATCATGTAAATATTTTTTAAGGTTCCCTTACCATCAAAAAGCGTGGTAACTGCCCAGTTCCCCACTGTAAATAACCCAATCGGAACTAAGACAAACAAAATTTGCTTAATTGAATTAAAATCACTTGGATTTTTCGAGTTTACAATAACGCCTAACGCGTTAAAACTAACCACACTATAAATACACATAATTGCAATGAAAAAGGACGCGACATAAAGTTTACCTTTACCTTCACGCTTCATATCACTATAGCCTTCTATTGGATGTAATAATATATAAAAGGGATGTTTTAATAAATCATATAACATATTAATCATCTCTCCCTACATCTTTATTTAAACGAATGTTAGCTTTTATAGAGGTATAGAATAAGTAGAATATGGTTCCTGATATGGCCACCATTATGATCGGAAAATATGTTTCTAATCGTTGATTTCGGTACTCTTTATAAGCAATAGAATAATTTATTGTATCATTTGCGAGTAAGAAATGTTCCATGGCTTCTTCATACTCACCATTTCTAAGTAAGGTTCTTCCAATACCACGGTAAGCTAAATAATAGTTGGTATTATGTTTTAATACTTTTTCCCATGTAATGGCACTTTCATCGTATAACCCTTGTTGGTATTGCATGGTTGCTTCATTGACTAGTGAACCAAATTCAGTAAGTTCAAAGACAATAATTGAACGGTTTCCTGCATCAACAACCACTAAATCATCTTGCAGATAATCCAGTGAACGTGGATTTGAAAACATCCCACTTTGATTCCCTTTTTCACCGGTTATATAAAGTAGATTTCCTTCACTATCATAGGTAAATATACGCCCTCTTTTTTGGTCTAATACACTGTATGCACCGAAGTGGTTAACGGTAATATCGACTAAGTTAGAAGGCCCACTCTCAACAACCTCAGCGCCGTGGACAAACTGAACATCTCCTTTAGGTTGGAAATACCCTTGGGTTCTTAAAACGTCTAACCCTTTCGGATTGATTCGTTTAATCATTCCATCCCCTGTATAAGTAGACGATGGATTCGCAATAGCGAAAATGAAGTTTTGTGCATCCATATGGAGATTCACAAATGATGGGGGTAATTGAAGACGCATTTGATCTCTTTGAGCATCTGTCATGAAACGCATCCAGAAAATATCTAAAGGACTAATGGCTACATTGTTAACACCGGTATAACGGTTGAATGAGCCATCAGGGTCTAATTCTATAATGCCTTCATAAATCCCTTGCGCAACTATAAACATACGTCCTGCAGAATCACGCGAGATTTTTTGTGGGCGGTAATCGATGTTTGAATCTTCAAACGTTGCATCGCTTGGTCGACCGTAAGTCCCAATAATATTAAAATAATGATCAAACTCAATTAATCTGCCATTTTCAGTATCGGCAATTAAGATACTACTTGCATTCACATGAATCCCTCTAGGGCGGTTTAATAATAAATCGGCATCTAACTTATCACTATGTTTAGGATGCACTTCAACCGAACTAGGATATTCAAAGACTACATCATAATTTGAATCTAATACAAGAATTTTATTGAGTTCACTATCAACAATATACATGTGATCGTTGTATACAAATAAATCGACAGGATTAACCATATTAATCGGATAATCGATATCTAAATAACGCATGGTTAAATCTTCGTTTGTTAAAACACGTTTAACAATCATCCCTGGAGCAGAAGCAATCGCTTCTTCATAATAAGAATAATAATAAGCATCAACTTGATAAGCATTGCTTGTGAATAATAATAACGTCATTCCTAAAACTATATACAGCTTCTTCATCATTTTCATATTATTTTAACCCCGAATGTGACATGGTTTCAATCATACGACTTTGATTAATAACAAAGACTGTAATTGGGACAATTAACATAATCGCACTAACTGCTGAGGCAGCCCCTGTACGGGCAATCCCGCCTTGAACAACTTGACCGAGCGCATAGCTTAATGGTTTTAAATGTTCTGAATAAATAAATCTTCCACCATCTGTTGACCATAAACTTTGGAAGAGTAAAATAATGAGGGTTAACCATGCTGGTTTTACAAGCGGCATAACCACTTGCCAAAACACGCGGTATTCACTTGCCCCGTCAATTTTAGCCGCTTCAATTAATGTTGTAGGAATTGTTTGCATAAAGTTTTTCATTAAGTAAAGTCCCAGTGGAAAAGCAAACGCGGGTAAAATGATCGCAAAGTGACTGTCAATAAATTCTATAAATGGTAAAAAGCCTAACCAACTTAAAATCATATAGTTTGGAATGGCGGTAACTTGTGATGAAAACATTAGTGAATAAATAACCAGTGTAAACAAGAGTGTTTTACCTGGGAAACGATGTTTTGCGAGAGGGTAAGCTGCCATAGAAGCTAAAATAACATGTCCAGCAGTTCCGACGACTGTAATAAATACCGTATTAAATAAATATCTCGAAAACGGTACCCAAGAATCCCCCATAAGATTAAATAAATCTCCAAAATTATTCATTGTCCAGTTTCTAGGAAATAATCTTGGCGGAAACACAAAGATCTCATCTAAAGGTTTAAACGCATTCGCCACAGTAAAAATAAGGGGATAAGCGCTGAATACACCAAAGGTTAATAAGACTAAAAATAAGAAAATATCACCTGAACGGGAACGGTTTAAACGTACGCGTTTAGGGGCTTTTGTACGGCGCCAAGTTTTGAAACGTTTGCGTAAAGAAGGTTTGTCTTTATAACTAACTAATTGGCTCATTAGGTTCCCACCCTTCTTAGGAGTTTTTGAACGAGCATATTGGTCCCTAGCATTAAAATAAATAAGATTGTGGCAATCGCAGAAGCATAACCCATTTCAAAGCGAATAGACCCATAATCCATTAAATGCGTCACAATCGTATGACCAGCATACTCAACTGAAGGCAACCCTGCAATGGCAATTGGGACGGTTGCTATCCCTAAGGCTTGGGTTATTTGCATAACCGCACCAAACATAAGCATCTGACGCATTTGTGGTAAAGTAATGTACCACAATTCTTGCCAACGGTTTCTAATCCCGTCAATCGCACCTGCTTCATAAAGTTCTTTATTAACAGTTTGAAGGCCTGCGATAAAGGCTAAGAAACTAACCCCTAAACTTAACCATAACTGGACAATAATTAAAATCCAGATAATATAATTAGGATCTTGTAACCAAAGAATTGGTTGTTGGATAATGCCCAGCTCTATCAGCCATGCATTCGCATACCCATAGCGCTCACTATCAAAAATAAGCATCCAAAGTAAGTACGCATTCCCTGATATACTAGGTGCATAAAATACAAGCGTCATAAACCAACGTAAACGTTTAGGTAGTTCATTGATTAACCAGGCAAAAAAGAATGCAAGCATATAAGAAAGTGGCCCAGTAATTAAGGCAAGAATTAATGTGTTTCTAACTGCAATGATAAAAATATCATCATACAAGAATAAATTAACGTAATTTTGTATCCCTACAAATCTAGGGGCTTGTAACATGTCAAAGAAAGTAAAACTAAGGACTAATGACATGACAACAGGTAATACAGTAAACATGAAAAATAAAATCATATAAGGTGCCATTAAAATATAATAAGGCTTATTCATTTTAAGGTTGCGGCGAATTCGACTGCTTAAAGGTGGCTTTTTCACTTGATTTAATGTCGTCAATTTACTCACCTCAATCTAATCCGAATTCTTGACGTTTTCTTGCAAGTTCAGCATTGATTCTTCTTGTATAATCAAACAATGCTTCTCTTGGATTAACGCCATTATTGATGACATCACGATAAGCATTATCGATATAACGCCCTGTGATATAGCTACCTGGAACCACCGGAATCCCTGCAGTTTTTTCAGCTTGAGCTGATAAAACACGGTAATTTTTCGTTGGCCATGGGAGTTGTGAAAGTGCTTCTTTATTTGCGGTAGGATAGCGGGCTGCCGCACCTAATATGCCTTCCATTTCACGCGCAAATCTAACTTGTGTATCCGTTGATGTCCACCACTTCATGTATTCCCATGAAGCATCTTTTTTATCTGAGTGTTCTAACATGACAACAGCATTTGATATGCCTGTAGAAGTATTATCAATTGAACCATCTTCTAATCTAGTACCTGGTAATTCCATAAAGTCCCATTGCCCACTAATCTCAGGCGCAAAGACGCTTAATACATTATAATCAGTGTAATAAGAAATCCCAATTGGCATTTCTCCTGAGCGGAACCTGTTGACGAAGTTAGCTTGTACGGTGAAACTATAGTCTGCATAAAAGTTCGCAAACTGTACAAATGCTTCTGTACCTGCTTCATCTAATAAAGCAATTTCTTTTCCGTCATCGGTGTATAAATTCCCGCCGCGTTGTTTAACCATTGCGTAATAAAGTGGGTTCAAGGCAGTTGGGGTTTGTGGTAAGAAAAAGTCTAAGCTATAACGTTGTAATATTGGCACGATTTCAATAACTTCATCCCATGTGGTTGGTGGGGTGAGTCCTAATTCTTCTAAAATATCAGTACGATAAAATAAGACTAAAAATATAAACTGTTCTGGTAATCCGTAAACACCACCTCTATATTCATAAGGGGTAAGTGCACTTGGGAAGAAACGTTCGCTTACTTCTTCATAATCTGGAAACTGCGTTAAATCGTATAACGCATTACGCATCGCAAAGTTCACTGGTAAATCTTGCGCAACCGTCATTGCAACATCAGGGCCATTACCTGCAAGTGTTGCAGGCAGTAATACATCTGCATTGACGACTTTTAATTCAACCGTAATATTACTATTTGGTGTAAAGGTTTCATCGATGAGCTGTCTTAATACATTCGCTTGGTCGCGTCCTGCACTAAGCCATACTTCAATACGCTCATCCCCTTCAACATTGCTTTCTCTTAATACAGAATAATCTGTAAAAAACGATGCCATAAAAATCATCACTTCATGCCAAATTTTTTCAAAGAAATTGGCTTTGGCTCTTGGTAAGGTGTAGGCATCATCATGGAAAACCATATAATCAATCGTTAAAGGTTGTTGGGTGGCAGTTAATACCCAAGTTCCAAGGGCAGAAATGTTTTCTCTATACTCATTTAAACGGTTTTGAATTTGTCTAGGACTTCTTATAAAGTCATCTAATTGATTAATAGTAGTTTCTAAGGAAGCAATGCGATCACTTCTAGTGCCTGATACATTAATGACTTCTTCCATAACATTTTCTAAACGCACTTTCGCTTCTTCTAAACGCAGTTTTAAATCAGGGATTCTGCGTTCTAATAAGTAATCGCGATAAGGGTCAGGTGAGACTGAAGTGAACATAATTATTTCACGGTATAAAAGATTTAACTCGTTAATGACAGCTTGAACTTCATCAATTAAATCACCGTATTTTCCAACAGCTGAGGCTAGTTTAATTTCATTAACCCCTGCTTCTAAATAAAAATAATAGGCTTCTTCATCATTTCCTAAAGTAATATTTTGCCAGTCACGGTTATAAGCAAACTCAAGTTGAGAGGCTTCAAAAAATGGGATTTCTCCGTTTATATATAAAGCTCTTGTAGTAATAGAACCTCTTGAAAAGTTTTGAAGTGCTTTAAGAGAAATATGATATAGACCAGCTTCTTCAACTTCTACTTCCCAAACAATAAAGTCCCCTGGTACACGCCAATTAAACCCACCGATCGCATTTAAACGAATTAATGAACGGTGATAAGGTACAGTACGCATACTAGAACGATCATTTATTGGGTACAATGTTGGAGAACTTTTAAGTGATGCATCTTCTCCTTGTAAGGTAATCGCGTTTTGATTAATTGCTTCATACCCTTCTTGATTGTAGTAAGCTTTAGTTTCACTATAACTTTTTATTGGATCTGCTTGTAATAACGTGATACTGCTTATTAACATCGGTTCTCTTATGGCTTCAAATGCTAAGGTATTAACACCTTCATTAAAAGCAATAAAAAACGGTGTAATATGTTTTCCTCTAGAATCTCTTATGTACTCACTTTCCCATCTTGGCGCTTCAATTTGAGAAGGTTTTATATCGTTTTCTTTATCTAGACGTGTGTCAGTTACATTAAACGTATCTTTCCAAAATCTAAAAAAAGTAACCGAGTTCAAATCAGAAAACGGGACTTCTCCATTAACAAAAATGGTACGTTCAATAGGTGAACTTTTCCCTTCAATTGGGTAGTATTCAATTAGCACATTGTAAAATCCAGCCTCAGGTACATTAAAAGTCCATTCAACCTTGCCTTCTTCAGGAAGATACAACCCAGTAACAGATTCTTTAACTAAGGTTTTTGCAAATTCATCAATCATGTTTGATTGTTGATACGTAAAAATATCGAGTGCTATGACTCGATTCGGATAGTTTTGCTGATTATCCATTAAATATTTTTCGTAATCGCTTTTCATTTGTAAACTTTGATCTGGAGTTACGTGAGAACTTTCTCCATAAACCTTATAAGGGTCTTGATTTAAACTAACTGCTAATGCAAAAAAAAGTAACATTATCAGTAAAAAATTATAGCGTCTTATTCGCAACATATTATTCACCTCGAAAATAAATTCCTGTGTTCAGTGACCGTCAATTATTATTATAGTTTTTTTAGGATGTATAGTCAAGTTAATTCAAAATAAAACACGGGCTCTATCCCGTGTTTTATTTTAGTGTATTTAAGAACTATTCAGGAATATAATCTTGTATTTTTATACGGTCTTTTCCCTTAAGTAATCGAATATATTTATCTTCAATAATGACACAAAAAGTAAGTAGTAATATACTAATAAAGCCAAAAACAAAGATTGGTTGTACCAAAAGGCTTAGGAGGACTAACCCGATAAAAAACCCTAGGCTTGCTAATGATCTAAATAGATACGCAAATGACATTAAAAATGCGTATTTAATCATTGGAAGTGTCCTTAATTCATGGAAAAATATATAGACAGGAATAATATGAATTATAGTCAATAAATAGGCAATTCCAATGAGCAAAGTCATGACGAGTCCAATGAAGTGTAGCATCGATAAAAATTCTAAATTATTGTAATAAAAAATCAAGTTACTTGTAATGATAAATCCCATTAATAATATGACTAAAAATAACTTCTGACTTTTTATATATTCTCTTTTAATGATTATGAGAAAAGTTCTAATAAATTTAAAGTCTCTTTCATCTTTTCTATGTAGGATAAATAAATAAACTGCAATCGTTGCTGGAAATAATGTAAAAACGACAAATCCTACAAAGGATGTGAGTAACCATAAAATATTTAAAATAATTAAGAAATATAAGAGTTCAAAAAAGGAATAAAACTTACTATTAGTGTAACGATCAAAAAATGACATTTTACCACCTAAGCTTTCCTTTTCATTATAATGAAATGTGTTAAAACAAGCAAGCCTAAAAGGCTGAATGTCAACACGGTAAAAAAGATAATTGGTCTTGAGTGATTAACTGGATCTACTGCTGGTTCGTCTACTGGGTCTATAGGGTGTGTTGGCTCATCATCAATTATTTCTTCTCTTTCAACAATTAAGACTGCATTGGTCACTTTACGCATGGTGCCGTCTGAGGGTTGATTCACTAAAGTTAACGTGTCATTTATTCTTAAAATAAACGTAGACGAGCCACCACCATCAAGTTCAAGCGCAAGTGTTG
Organism: Liberiplasma polymorphum; assembly: GCF_043951795.1. Classification (NCBI taxonomy): domain Bacteria; kingdom Bacillati; phylum Mycoplasmatota; class Mollicutes; order Liberiplasmatales; family Liberiplasmataceae; genus Liberiplasma; species Liberiplasma polymorphum. The sequence continues at coordinate 57,163 of NZ_JBIOAG010000008.1, forward strand.
CGCCTAAATCAGCCGCGAGTTGCGCTTGTTGGGGGACGGTTATCCCGACTGAATGTTGCGTATTTCTGCCATCAATAACAGTGATAAAGAAATGCCCATTTTCTAGTAATCCAATGGTTGTTCTAGGTGCCCAGTATTGCCCGCTGCTTGATGTTTTTAGTTCATAAGGCATAACGATACCATTTTCTACTAAGATATTATTACCCCCAATTACCCACTGCATTCCATAAAAATCGTTAATGGGTTGATTGAGTACTTGGATAAATAAATCGGGCTCAAGCACATCATAAAATGCTTCGTTTTTATCAGTATCTCCTGCCATCCCGTTTATTGCAATACCAAAATATCCTTCTGGGACTGTAATGACTTCGGTTTGGAAAAGCGGTTGACCTTCTTCAAATACCATATGCCCCTCTAAAGGTAAGGCATATTGATTTTCAATGGTTTCACTTGTTGCTTTAATTAAGTATTTACTCGTTTCTACAGTATTCATCACTTGGCCAGGACGAAAGACAGAAATTTCACCTTTATAAGGGATTTGTCCGTCATGTTTATTAACTTTAAATGATGTATCACTAACTAGAATCGCCGCTTCTGCTTGCATTCTACCAATAACGGCTTCAGATAAATTATTAAATCCGAAACTCACTTTATCTAACCTATGGCCTTGGTGCCATACGTGATTATTTTTTACATAAGAATCGATTGGTTGATGATTCCAAAAGAAATCACCATTGACTGCGGCATAAACTTTTCTTCCTGTTTTTTCTTCAAAATCTTGAGCAATTTCTAAGACAGTCCCTGATGCATATTCTCCGTATGCAGGGTAAACATCATGAAGGACTAGTTCATAGTTTAATGATAACGGATTAATGGTTGCATGAAAGATTTTTTGAAGATTACCATTGGTTGCTGTAACGTCAAAATAGTGATACATAAAATCTTCATCTTCATAAATCGTTTCATGATGATTTATGGTACCAAGTTGAAATGAGTACGTATAATCTGTAGCTAAAACGGTTGTACCTTGTAGTAATAACAAACATAATATTAATAGTTTTTTCATAAGTCACCTAAGTATAAAAGAGAGACCCGTTAAGATCTCTCTAATTTATTATTCAGTAGCTTCTTCTAAGTTAAGTGTAAAGATGATCGTTTTGTCTAATCCGCCTGCGTTGTATTCAGCACCCCATAAAGTACCTTCTGTGTTCCATAAGTTTACAACACCGAATGTTCTAACTGGGTTTCCTGTAAATCCTGTATTAGGGAATATAACTAAGTATCCACCTTCAGGAATTTCATCTAAAATGCCAATTAACTGATTATTGTTTACCCATGCATGTTCAGTAACAACTGCTTCGTCACCATCTGAAATTTCTCCGCCGGTTACATGACGTAAATGGATAACATTGCCATCTGCATCAATAACTGCTAAGAATGAGAATTGAATGATTAATAATTTACCTTCTGGGTTGGCTTCATCAATTGTAGCTAAACGGTAAATTTCTAATTCTTGAGCTAAGAAGTCTTTTGTTAATACATGGACTGCATTAACTTGTGAACGTGCCATTTGATCTCTGAATAATGAATAGTTGTAAACACCATCGTAAGTATTTTCACCAACAGCAACTTCACCTGCAAGTTCATTTACTGTAACGCCAGGGAATGACCAAGTTAAACGTTTTGATAATGGGTCAATAGTCGGTTCTGCGTGTAAGTTAACTTCTTCATGATATAACCATTTAACGCCTGTATGTCTAGCGCCACCTGCAGCGTTATTAGGACTATTTGGGAATACGACGATGAATCCATCTTCTGGAACGATATCAAGTAAGCCAGCCATTTGAGTATTGTTGTCCCATCCAAGATCTGTTGTTCTTCCTGGGAATGGATATTCCGCAGTGATTTCTCTATTTACAACATGGCGATAAGCAATAATATTACCATATTTGTCTGTGATTGCGATAGCTGAGAAACGAATATGGAAGTCTTGACCCATTTCAGTTTCATACGCTTCTTTTTGTTCGATTAAGAAATCTTTTGTTAATACATATGCTACATCTGGGTGTGCATTGTATTCTTTAGCAAATTTAGTATAGTTAAAGATTGTAGGGAAAGCATTACCTTCGAATAAGACTGTTCCTTCAATTTCATCAGGTTCTACTACTGGTGCAACTACTTGAACAGTTCTATGTGCTACATCTTTATTACCATCTGAATCCGTTACACTATAACGAACATAGTATACGATTTCGTTGTCTGTATTCATTTCATTTTCTTCTACTTCAATTGCGACAGTTTCACCATCAACTGTAGTATAGTAATAAATTGATTCAACAACAATTACAAGTGTATCATCTTGTTCATCGATAGCTGTAACACCATCATTAATGTTAAACATTGTATCTCCAACTTCTAATCTTACTGCGATTGGATCTAAGATTAGTGTTGGTGCTGTGTTTGCTGCATCAAATTGTAAATGAACTGGGATTTGGTTTAAGATAACTTCTTTTCCTAAACGTTCTTCAGCTGGTTCACCTGGAATCATAAAGAATCTTCCACCGAATTCTCTTGGAGAACCTTCATCATTGTTTGCAGTGTTAGGGAATACTAATACATATCCACCTTCAGGCACTGGAACGTTCGCTAGCATACCTAAGTTTGTACACCATTGATTGTTTGCACCAGTAGCTGTTCCACTACACCAGTCAGTTCCTGTTTTAGAACCTTCTGGATTGGTTTCGTTAGTATAAAAATCTCTTGATTGAACAATATTAAACTCTGCATCGAGTACTACTACAACTGACCAACGCGCTAATGTACGGTGCGATTGATTTTCGATTAACCAGTGGTAATATTCAGCTTCTAATACAGTAATTGCATCTGTAGGGAATACATTTGCATGTACGCTGTCTCTAAATTTTAATTGTGGGTTGAATGCCATTGGATAGTATTCACCATCAATTGATATCGTTGGACGCGCTTCATTAACTGTGATAGTTCTGGTTCCAGTAGTTACATTACCAGCTGCATCAGATACAGTATAAGTAATGATGTATTCTCCTGGGACTAAAGTATCAAAGTCTCCTGCATCAAATTCAATACTTGATGTAATTGGACCATCGATATTATCTAATGCAGTTACACCTGTCATTAGATCGTAAGTTACACCATATTCTAATTCAACCGTTGTTGGATTGATGGTTAAAATTGGTGCGATCGTGTCTACAATCGGATCTGGATCTGGATCTGGGTCTGGATCTGGATCTGGTGTAGTTGTATTATTACATGCTGCTAAAACAAAAATAAGTGCGAAAAATAAAAATAAACTAAAAAATTTCTTCATGAGTATATCTCCTTAATTTGTATTGTCTAAACAACTAACTATTTTTATTATAAGCGTTTTCATTTGTATAGTCAACTTAATTTTTTATAAAAAAGAAAACGTTAAATAACGCTTTCTAATTCTTAAGTTGTATAGCTTCTAAAAATGTTTTTGTGATGAGTTGTGGCCTTGTAATTGCAGAACCAATCACGATTGAATGTGGATTTAACTTCTTGATTTTAGTTGCATGTTCAGGGAGTGTTATTCTTCCTTCAGCCACAACGGGGATGGATAAGTTCTGTACAAGTTTTTCTATCAAATCATAGTCTGGTTCTTTAATTTGAGGAGAGTATGGCGTATAGCCTGAAAGCGTTGTAGAGACACAATCAAATCCTACTTTTTCAGCTTCAATAGCCTCTTCGTAAGTTGAAATGTCCGCCATGGCTAATACGCCATTGTTATGAACCAATTCTACTAAGTCTTTTATACTGTCACCGTTAGGTCTATTTCTTTTAGTTGCGTCAATTGCAATCATTTCGCATTTCGCATCAAGTAGTTCTAAAACTTCTTCTTTAGTCGGTGTTATGAAGACATCGCAATTTTCAAAATCACGTTTAATTAAACCAATAACAGGTAAATCTACTTCTTTTTTTATTGCAATAATATCAGCTACTGAATTGGCTCTGATTCCAACAGCACCACCGATTTTAGCGGCTAAAGCCATTTTTGCCATGATTAGCGGGTTGTGTAGTGGTTCATTGGGTAAGGCTTGGCAAGAGACGACTAATCCGTTTTTAATACGATCTAACATAAGATTCCTCCTGAGCTATAATGTACGTTGTCACATAATTTCATACACATTATAAGTGATTTTTTTATGATTGTCTATACATTTGTAAACTTTTATAGCATTTCAGTTTTTCTTGTGCAACTTGTATATATTTGTAACTATAGTATAAATAGTTATTTTATACATGTGTATTAAAAATAAGATGTGAAATGAGAAGCCACTGAAAAAGTCTATGAGAAATCATAGGCTCAGACTGTTGATAAAGTCCCCTGAGTTATGAGGGACTTTTCAATGGGCAATAACCGTAGTATACTAAATTGTGAAACATCTCATCTACACTTCGAGTGTGGACTGATGAGATGTTTCA
>NZ_JBIOAG010000080.1:0-1023 GCF_043951795.1 Liberiplasma polymorphum
AGTTCTTCTTGATAAGCGTATAGAATACTTGTTGCGGGTAATGGGGTTAGATACTCTTTTTCGTTTAATAGTAGATCATTTGGTGCGAAGTCTGTAGCTTGACTTATTTCTTCATTGATTTCATCTTGAAAGGCTTTAACGATGGAGTAAATATCCTCGTATCCATCAATTTCATAATCATAGACTCTTAGTCTTTCTGTTAGTTTTGCGAGTGCTTCAACCTTACCTTTGGTTTGGGGGCGATATGCCCTACAGGCAATCGGGTGAAATGCCATATCTTTACTGAAGTGATAAAATGTTTGGTTAAACACAACTTGTGAAAACTGTGTCTTCGCCCGGTCTACGACCGTTCTCATGTTATCAAACCATATCTCTTTAGGGACACCACCAAACGCTTCAAACCCATGCGCCATCGCACTAAATAATACTTTTTGGTCTTTGGTTAGGGTTGGTTCGATAAACTTGAACCTTGAATATCCCAAAACCATTAAGAAGAGTTGGAACGTTACTTTCTCACCTTGCTTGGTGTGCAGCGTGAAATCTTCTTTCCAGTCAACTTGTGCGGACAATCCTGGGTTTGTTTCAACACGTATGGTAGCTTTTTTGGTTCGTTCATCTTTGATTGATTTGATGTATTCTCTGAGTATGGTGTATTTTCCCTCGTAACCTTGTTTAATAATATACTTGTAAATGGCAGTGCCATTTACACCTAGTTCAATCTTTTCATTAATTAACGATTTAAAAAGATCAAGTTTACTTGGTTTTACGTTTTTCCTTCTCTCTGTAACTGCACCTTCATAGTACCGTTTCACTGTTCGTGCATCACAGTTAAACCGTCTTGATAGTTCACTGTAGTTCGGTTTGATTTTATCCATTCTATAAGTACTCACTTTCTCATAAATATCGATTCGCATCTTTTGTATACCTCCATCATTTTGTCGTTGATTTAAGTATACAAAAAAATGTAGAATTTTAGGCATTTTCATTCCGCCTTTTTTCTACATTTTAACACCGCCATTTACA
>NZ_JBIOAG010000009.1:0-60663 GCF_043951795.1 Liberiplasma polymorphum
AAAAAAATAAAAACTAAAAAAAATAAATTACCTTTTTAAAAAACAACAATCATGGCTTAAAATATGCTGTTAATAGTTCATATAATGAAGAAAAAAGCATCAAAAATAATGCTACGTAAATTCATAACTTTACTCAAATATATTGAATTTCAGTACTGTTTTTATTCTATATTTTTTAAAGTTAATTTTCCTTCTTTTAAAAAATAAAAAGGGCTTAAAATAAGCCCTTATGCAACTTCAGGTTCAATTCTTCGTTTTCTAAACGGTTTTAATTCTGTAAGTAAGATTGCTGAGATAATTAGTAGCCCTCCAAAAACGATATTTACTGTCAAAATTTCCTTAATAATTAATACCGATCCTATTGCCCCAAATAATCCTTCTAGTGATACAATTAAACTCACTCTTGTAGGATGCGAGATTTTTAACGCATAACTTTGAACTAAAAAGCCGATTGCTGTATTAAAAATACCTAAGAAGATTAGTGGCCATACATTTTGGACAGTTAATGTAGGAATTGTTTCAAAAGGAATTAAAATAAACGCAAAAATCATTGCAGTTATCATTGAAACTAGTACAAACATTGGTGGATCAAAATCATGTGTTTTTTGATAATGACTACTTGTGACTACATGAAAAGCAACCAATATAGCACAAATAAATGTAAAGATGTCTCCACGATTAATTGTGTTAAAACTCACCTGATGAAAACTAATCATATATAAGCCAAATAATGCAATGAGTACGGCTAATATGTTATGGATATCTATACGGATTCTAACAAAAATAAAATATAAGAATGGAACAAAGATAATATTCAACTGTGTTATAAATCCGTTTTTAGATGGTGTCGTAAAAATTGCGCCTAAGGTTTGAAAGTAAAATCCAAGAAATAAAAATATTCCCGCTATAAAACCATATTTAATTATAGTCTTATTAATAAATTTTAGACGTTTTCTGTAAAGTATTGAAAGCACAATACTGGCAACTAAAAATCTAGCAAGGGTAACACTATAAGGACCAAACCCTGCATTAACTGCAAGTTTAGTAATTGGGAAGCCTAATCCCCATATAACCGTTACAATAACGAGCAAAGACTCGCTTAATAAAACTTTATTTTTCATTTACTTTAAACGTTTTTTAATGGCTTTTGTTGCTTCTTCAAAGCCAGGTTTTTCAAGTAATGCAAACATGTTTTTCTTGTATGCTTCAACACCTGGTTGATCAAATGGGTTTACCTGTAATAAATACCCACTTAGTGCACAAGATAGTTCGTAAAAATATAACATATAGCCTAGATTAAATGCATCTAGTTTTTCTAGTCTAATTAGGATGTTTGGAACATCGCCATCGTTATGGGCAAGGAGTGTTCCGATTAATGCTTGTTTGTTAACATAATCAACAGATGCGCCTGCTAAAAAGTTAAGGCCATCTAAATCTTCATTAGTTTTTTCAATCTTAAAATCTTCCCTTACATTTTCGATTGAAATAACTGTTTCAAATAAATGACGTTCGCCATCTTGAATGTATTGTCCTAATGAATGAAGGTCAGTTGTGAAGTTTGCGCTTGCTGGGAAGATTCCTTTTAAGTCTTTTCCTTCACTTTCACCATAGAGTTGTTTCCACCATTCAGCAACATACATCATTGATGGTTCATAATGAACTAACATCTCAATTTTTTTACCGTTTCTATATAAAGCGTTTCTAGCAATAACATAGCGATAAGCTTCGTTATCATCATTTGATTCGCTTAAGGTTTCATACGCATTTAATGCACCATTTAAAAGTGCATCAACATCAATATAACGGCACGCAATCGGTAATAAGCCTACAGCTGTTAAAACACTATAGCGTCCACCAATGTCATCTTCAATTATAAATGTTTCGTATCCTTCTTGTTCTGCTAGATGTCTAAGCGCACCTTTTTCTTTATCTGTAGTTGCTACAATACGTTTTGAAGCTTCAGCTTTACCTACTTTTGATTCTAATAAATCTTTAAACACTCTAAAAGCAAGGGCCGGTTCTGTCGTTGTTCCTGATTTACTTATTACATTAATAGAAAAAGATTTATTTTCTAGATATTTTAATAGTTGTGCCATATAAGTACTAGAAATATGATGACCAACAAATATCACTTCGCAACCTGTTTTATCAAAATAAGGATCCAATGCTTCAATAACTGCTTTAGCCCCTAAATATGACCCACCAATACCTATGACTAAAATGATGTCACTTTGGTCTGTTAAACGCTTAGCGGTTCTTTTAATACGAGCAAGTTCTTCACTACCAACCATTTGTTTAGGCAGGTCAAGCCAACCTAAAAAATCGCTTCCTTTTCCTGTTTTGTCACCTAATTGCTTATGTGCCACTTTAACTTGTTCTAATAGCTTATTATAGTCTTTTAGATAATTTTCATGGACATAAGATAAATCTACTTTTAATGGTTTCATATACATCCTCCTTTAAACGATTAAATTGTATCATAATATGATAAAAAAGACATTAAAAACAGTGAGATTACTCACCGTTTTTTTCTTTGTATGACTTGATCCATACATTCAGTTGTTTCTTTAGGGGCGTAAACCCTTGTTTCAGTTTTATACGGTAGCGTTTTTTACGCTTGTGAAGACTTTTAAAGCTTAATGAAAGCTTATTATCTTCTTCAATACTAATAATCTTTAAATCTAAAACATCACCCACATTGACAAAGTCTTCAATGTCTCGAACATAACGATCACTAAATTCTGAAATGTGAATTAATCCTGATGTTTTATCATCAATTTTTACAAACGCACCGTATGGTTTAATCGCAGTAATTTCGCCCTTGATGATGTCGCCAACTTTCATGATTAAACACCTCGGTTCTGATTAGATTTAGTATAACAAAATCTAGTGTAAATTGAAAGAACTATTACTTATCTATTTAGTACAATAATCTATATCGTTTGAATAAGATCTGTAAAAAAATGCTATAATAACTATAAGGTTTTTAAACGATTACATGAGGTGACTTATATGCGAGAAATTTTATTTAAAGGTGAATCAATCACCTATAAAGAAATACTACAAATTGATGAAATTACTATTTATGCCAATAAAATCACTTGTATTGTTGGTGAAAGTGGTGGGGGGAAAACCACGTTACTAAAATTATTAAATAAACTTATTTCGCCTACTTCAGGGAAACTATATTATAAAGATCAAGATTTAGATTTACTTCCATCCATAGAGCACCGTAAAGAAGTGATCCTTCTTGCGCAAAAGCCTTATATTTATCCTAAAACAATTTTAGATAATTTTAATATTGCATCAAAGTATCACAATCTAACGCTTGACGAGGCTAAAATTCATGATTTATTAAAAGAAGTATCCCTTGATAAACCGCTAGATTTTGAAGTTTCCAATTTATCAGGTGGTGAAGCACAACGCTTAGCACTCGCACGTGTGATTGCATTAAACTCAGAAGTGATTTTACTTGATGAACCTTCTAGTGCATTAGATGATGAAACAGAAAAATTGGTGATTGAAAAAATTGTTCGTTATGTAAAATCTCATGAAAAAACGCTGGTGATGGTCACACACTCTAAACAAGTCGCAAACACCTATGCAGATCACATATATACTATTGATAAAGGTCAAATTAAAGGACGTGTAAATAATGGGCTCTGAAATTATTCAAATAACTTATTTACAAGTTGCATTAGGCTATATTTTTATTTTAATTGTTTTATTAATGATAAAAAAAAGAGGTATTTCACGTGAGAAAGAATTAGTTGTTGCTTCTATTAGGATGACATTTCAGTTGGTATTAGTAGGGTTTTTACTCGCTTATATAATTGAGAACCCACATCCTATAGTTACTTTTTTAATTGTGTTAATAATGATTAGTTTCTCAGTTTATACCATTATACATAAGTTTAAATCTGCTTTAACTCCTGCACTTAAAAGAATCATTGTTTTATCGATGTTTTTTGGTACTATCCCTGTAATACTATATTTTTTATGGTTAGTTATCCAAATTGAACCTTACTACAATCCGCAATACTTCATTCCTATTACAGGGATGATTGTTGGAAACTCGATGACAGGGATTTCGTTAGGGGTTCATACACTCACTAAACGTTTTACAGATAACAAAAATGAAATTGAGGAATCGCTAATATTAGGGGCGAGTCCAAAAGAAGCATCCAGTTCAATACTTAACGATTCATTTGATGCGGCCATCTTACCTACACTCAATAGTATGTTGGGTATGGGAATTATTTTCTTACCAGGGATGATGACTGGACAAATTTTATCTGGTGTTTCACCAACATTAGCTATTTTATATCAAATAGCTGTTATGCTTGGTATTTTAGGTGGAGTGAGTGTTACAACTTATATCTTCTTACACCTTGGGTATAAAACTTACTTTAATGCCCAAGCCCAGTTGAATAATTAAAACAGTCTAAGACTGTTTTTTTTATAGTAAACGAATATTTTTTTGCCTGCAATCATCGATGATTGTTTTGGGCCAAACCGAACTTTGCACTTCACCAATATGTGCTTTTTCTAAAAAGAACATACATAATCTTGATTGGCCAATTCCTCCACCTACTGTTTGTGGTAAATGTGACTGCTTAACTGCTTGGTGATAATCAAGCGCTAATCTATCTAATGCATTGGTAAAAGAGAGTTGTTTCACCAAACTTTTAGCATCCACTCTTATACCCATTGAGGAAATTTCAAAGGCACTATCTAACACTTCATTATAAAACAAAATGTCTCCATTCAACGACCAATCATCGTAATCTGGTGCCCTTAAGTCGTGCGGTTTACCTGAGGTTAGGGCGTGACCAATATGTGATATAAAAACGGCTTTATGTTTTTTAGTGATTGCTGTTTCTCTTTCTTTTGGGTTTAATGCTGGGTATAAATCTTCTAGGGATTGCGAAGTTATAAAAAATATATCTTTGGGTAATTTTTGTGATAATACAGGAAACTCATCTGCAATATATTCATCAGTAATTTTTAACACTTTGTAGATTTTATGAACGATATGCTTTAAATAACGGAAATTCCTACGTTCGTCTGGCATAACTCGTTCCCAATCCCATTGATCAACATAATAAGAATGGATTGGACTTAATGTTTCATCTTTTCTAATTGCGTTCATATCTGTATAAATACCATTTTTTTCTTTTATATCATATTGATAAATAGCCATGCGTTTCCACTTAGCTAAAGATTGTACTATTTCAACACTTTTGTTTTCAAACACAGTAAACGTAACCGGTTTTTCTATTCCGTTTAAGTTATCATTTAATCCACTCTCAGGTAAAACAAATAACGGCGCACTAACCCTAGTTAAGTTAAGTTCATATGCGAGTTGACGTTCAAAAAAATCCTTTAACTTCTTAATTGCTACTTGTGTTTCAAATAATGTTAGTTTACTTTGATACATAATCTCACCTCTTCATATATTAAAAAAAAACAGCCAAAACGTCCTGAAAGGGACGAATGGCTGTTTTTCGCGGTACCACCCTAAATTGTCTACTGACCTCTTTTAAGATAACGGTTTATCCGTCTAAATCTACTATTATTTCGAAATAGAAGCTCAAAGGTGTTCTTCGTTTTTAAATCTGAATTAGGCTCACATCGTCCCTAAATTGCTTGATCGACCATTAAAAACTACTGTCCTCATCAATGCCTTTGTTTTAATTAATCATACACATCTTCACCATCAATTACAACTTTTTTTATTGGTTGCGATACGCTTTCATAAAAAAAACAAGCCTTCGCTTGTTTTTATGCGTATCTATGTGCGATAGAACTTGCAGCTGCAGCTGCAATAGCTCCAACAATATCATCTAAGAATGTGTTGCACTTTCCTTCTTGTTTACCAATATCATCGAGTTTTTTAATGACACCAGGTTTTAATTTATCCACATAACCAAAATTAGTAAAACCAATTGAACCATAGACGTTTACAATTGCTAAGGCTAATACTTCATCAATGCCATATAAACCGTAATCATTCATGAGCATGCTACTTAAAGGTTCTGATATCAACCCTTTTTCTGCTAAAATATCTAGTTCTAATCCTGTTAAAATCGCGTTTTGCACTTCGCGCTTAAAAACTACACGTTCAACATGGTCTAAACATGTCTCCATGGTTAAACTCGGAACATAACTAATTTGTAAATCATAAGTTAATTCAGCAATTTCTTCTAAAGTAACTCCGCGTTCATTTAACATTTTTACGACGATATCATGCTTTTCCGTATCGTTCAAACGATTTTCTGCATACTTTTTCTTATCTGTCATCATTATATACCTTGTCGTTTATATTTGTTCGACACCAATAATCCCTGGTACCTCTTCTAATAAAATAGTCTCAACACCATCTTTTAAGGTTGAATCGATTGCCGCGCATCCAACGCATGCGCCAAGCATTTGAACATAAACGATCCCTTCTTCATATTTTACAAATTTAATATCTCCACCATCTCGGTTTATGTAAGGTCGGAGTTTTGCGATAATCTCTGTTACTTGGTTAATAATTTCTTGATCATTCATTTTAGATTCACCTCTTTCATGCACTCACATTATACAATACCCTACATAAAAGCGTGGAAAAAACGCTAAAGATTTTAAATAAACCCTTAAGTGAATTAAATGTTATTTTGTTTCAACTGGTAATCGTTTCAATATAAAATAAGCACAGTTTGGTGTTGCAGATTCCATTAGATAGTCTTGTATCATATGCATCGTGTCTTTTGAGAAGCCTTTTAGCCTGAGCATCTCGGCACTTACATCGCCAACAATATAGTCGTACTTATCTAAATATTCTACATAACGATCATTAAATGTTTTAACATCAAGTGCTTCTTTATAGTCTTTAATAATTTCAAAATTTCCATGTGCAGTTTCTAACATAAAATCACCTTTTCTATAATTTGTAATCGTCTGGGTCTATCGTAAAATCATCGTTTTTATCATTATTACGATATTTGCTATTTGGTTTAACTTTACCTTGTGCAACTAACACAGATTTTGATGGAATGATTAAAGCCATAACAATATAAGCAATCACTACCCCACCACCTGTGAATACTGCCAACAAGAAGGTTAAAACACGTACTAATGAAGCATCCATATCCGTATATTCTGCAAGACCAGAACACACACCAGCAATCATCATGTTTTTGTCGTCTCTATATAATACTTTGTTTTGCATCATAACACCTCGCTTTTATTTTTCTATTAATAATACTGTTTCACAAACAATGGCTTCACTTCTGCCTACAATGCCAATATTTTCACCGGTTGTGGCCTTAACACTAATTTGATTAATATCTAACTCTAATATTTTAGCCATGTTTTCGCGAATTAAGTCGATATAATTTCGCAACTTAGGCGTTTCTAAGAAAATCATGCTATCTATATTATTAATTTTATAGCCGTTTTCTTTTACTTTTTCATAAGCGAAAACTAATATTTTTTTTGAATCAATCCCTTTATATTTAGGATCATTATCAGGAAAAAACGTTCCTAAATCACCTAAAGCACATGCACCAAGTAACGCTTCCGCAATGCTATGAAGTAAGCAGTCTGCATCACTATGGCCTACACTTTCAAGTGGTGAATCAATTAATAATCCGCCTATAACTAATGATTTACCTGGTCTTAACTGGTGGATGTCTGTACTATGGCCGATTCTAATCATCATAAAATCATCTCCAATAACTCTAAATCATCTGATGTAGTAAATTTGATATTTTTTCGATCTCCAGTGACAGTATAAACACTGACATTTAACACATCTTGGATTAAGCTTGCATCACATGTATAAGTTTTAGTACTCTTTTTATACGCATCAATAATCAAATCTTTTTTAAACGCTTGTGGTGTTTGAATGGCAACTAAATTATCACGCTCAACAGAGTTTACAATAACATTTAAATGCGTTTTTTTAATCGTATCTACAACCGGTAGTGCTAGTGTAGCTGCGTCATATTTTTTCATGGCTTTTTTTAAATTAAATAACATTGTTTTTGTAAGATATGGTCTTGCGCCATCGTGAATCATAACATACGCTTCATGCGCTGCTAACAGTCCATTATACACGCTTTCTTGACGAACTGTACCACCTAGAATGAAATTATCTACCAACCCATTTAAATGCTTAATTAAGTCTTCCTTATCTTCTTTACGATAAACGACAATAATTTGACGACAGTCTGGGTCTTGCTTAAACTGCTCTACTGCATAACGAATGATCGGTTTACCGTTAATACATGCTAAAACTTTGTTTGTGGTAAGACCTGTACGTTCTCCTTTTCCTGCAGCAACAATAATCGCTGAATACATACGTCACCTCTTCAATATTCTTTGATCTGTAACAATGATATCTAACGCTTCATCGTGCGTTTCAATAGGGACAGTTTCTAGTAAAAACAGTTCAAAACAAACACCGATTTTCACACCTTTGTATCTAGATAAGCATTCATCGTAATAACCTTTCCCATAACCAATTCGGTAAAAATTATGCCCGAAAACTAATCCAGGAACAATCATGACATCAATTTCATCTAAAGATGCTTGATTATTATGTGCGGGAACAGTCGTGTTAAATGGTGCTTTTTCAAATACACCAATGTCTTTATAAAAGACAATTTGATTTCCTTTTATTTTTGGATAATAAAGTTGATAGTTTTCTTCTAAACTACGTAAATCTACTTCGTTATGCATCGGATAAAAAATCGCAACCGTTTTTGGCTTTACACTATCAAGGAACTGGGATAATTTATCGAGTAACATAAAGTTAAATAACTGATGCATTTTAGGATCGAGCAATTTACGTCGTTTTAAAAACATATCTCTATATGCTTGTTTTTCCACATTATCACCTAATTATAAAGAAGTTTTCTTGATGGTCATCACTTAATGCAATGTCAAGGGCTTTGTGTGTTCTATCAACCATTTCATCAATAGGTTCATCAAATATCGATATTTTTTGGATACCAAAATAAGGGAAAACACTTTGTTTAACATTCCCAAATACCATCTCGAAATTTAATAAATCACCGCCGTGTTTTAGGGCACGTTCTAACATATCATATTTACGATCATCTTTCATAACCATCGCAAAGCGTATGCCTGATAATCTAAATAAACTCTTTTCATCCTTTACAAAATTAAAACGGATTTTGTTTATAAATTCTCCCATAAGTAAATCACCGATATCACGACCGTATTTCTTATTAATACGTGGAATATTAGATAACTCAAAAAATACTAATCTATAAGGAACTTTTAAACGATTTAAACTTTGTAAGTACTCATAAAACTCATAATCAATTCTTAACTGATTTAATACCTCAACCTCAGAATCTGGATAAAGTTTTACATCAATAGCCTTATTCATTGATATAATCATCATACGATCTTCATACTCAATCATCATGCCGTTTTCTTTGATCCAAATATATTTCGGTCCTTTTTTAAAACGATATGTCATTTCATAATTTGATTTCTTTTTACTAAGTTTTGTCAACTTGCTTTTGTAACTTCCGATATCTTCTGGATGAATCCCTTTTTCAAATTCAATCTGTGAAAACTCGTTTTGATCAAATCCAATCAATTCTATAAAAGGATTAGTTCCAAACATCATGCCATCGTCACTACGAAACGCCATGCCATCTTTTAATAATTCTAGAGTTGCGATATAACGTTTCCTTAATGATTCATAACTTGTTAAGACTTGCTTATGTTCTTTCTTTAACGCTTCATATTTTGTGGCACTTCTTTCTTGGCCTCCAAGTTCTGAAACACTAAAGAAGAATAATGTTAACGCAAATCCTGCATAAATGGCTCCATCTAATATCGAATGATCGACTGGATATAATTCAAAGATGCCGAATGCTATTTTGGCACCAACGGCAAACACAAATAAAATGATATCTAAATCACCTTTTTTAAGTGCTAAACGTTTTACAATGACAAGTAATAACCATACACCTATTAATATTAGTATTTCTAATTCTGGCATAACATTCACCCTTACTTCCTGTTTTTAATCGTACTTCTAACATACATACTTGGATAACGATGCGTTAAGTAAAACGCAATTAATACGGTATAAAACCCAATGGTTTGGTTTACACCCTCTAAATAATAAGTTGAAGCAAATCCAACACCTAATGTTAACATCCATATGAAACTTAATCCACCCATCATCGTATTAAAAAATGGGGTCATGGCGTAATCACTACGGTAATCCTTATAAACATAGTCATAGATAATTGGTTTCTTAATAAGCCAAGTTAAAAACCAATAAAGCGTAATGAACGCTAAAAACGTTTCTATATTTAGCCATTGTGTTAAGATACCAGTCCACGAAAAGACACTCCAAACCATCCATAACAAAATTAACATTCCATCAAATAACGTGATTTCACGGACTATTTTTAGTTGTAAACCGATCTTAACTAATGATAATCCTACAGTTATTGGAATTAGTAACGTTAAAGGAACATAAAAACTCAGTATTGAAAACATGGTAAAAATGAACATTGTTAAGTAAAAAAACATCATACCATATTCTTTATGATTTTTCTCGTAAGTTTTTCCACGACGTTTTTTTCCTAATGCAAAAGCTTTAAAAACCAGGTCAATAAGGGTTTCATCCCCTAATATTTCAAGATTATTAGAATTCTTTACATCTTCTAAAGTTAAATCTTTGGCAACTAACTGATAAAATGTTTCATTTGTAGCACTTAATAATAAATCATAATCGTTATTAATGTAACGATAGATTTCTAAATATTTCCCTTTTGCTCTAATTGTGTAACTACTCTTACCTATAATAAAGGCAATATACTTTTCTTTTTCTCCTAATCCTTTAGGTGTAAATTGGTGTGCAATCATGTTAATTAGTTCATCATGACTAACTAAAGGCATATCAAGTTCTAAATTATCTAAAGCATCATCAACTAAATCGCCAACTTCCACACCCATTTGTAAAAGTCCTGTAACACCTGATTCTGGACGATAAAAACTACCTACAAAATAAGCGTTATCAAAAACGTGTAGTGGTTTGTATTGATCTAAATTGTACAAATCATTTAATGTTTTATGTGATTTAAAGAAGTCATTTTGACTACCAAAATAAGGCACTTTTTCTCCAAATCTAACTAAGGTTATCGCTTCTTTTCCTTTATCAATATATTTGCTTAATGCCTCGATAATAAGCGTTTCATCCACATCGCCTTTATCAATAAACTCTATTAACAAAGTCCCGTAATTTTTAGCGGTGCTATCTGGGGAAATATAACTATAGTTAATCATACTAAGAAGAGGAACTTCTTTAGTTAAATCAACTTCAAAGACATACTTAACATGAGATAAGCCTAATTCATTTAGCGGTTTATTTAGTCCAATCATTGCGGTGTTTTTATATATTTTATCTTTTCTACTTTTAAATACGGACGGAAGTTTTTCAATTAAAAACCCTTTGTCTTCTTTAATGTATTGATCAATAAATAACTCTGGGAGTCCGTTAATGATATAAAAATCCGCTGTGTAAAACTCATCGTTTTTGTCGATAATCTTTGTGATTTTATTATTTTCGATGATCACTTCTTTTATCGTATCATCATTAAAGATGGTTTCATGGTTATTTTTTTGGATAAAAAGTTGATTAATTTCTTCATAAGTATTTTGAATAAAGTAGGATTTTTCCATAAATATATTAAACCATCTTACAAAATAATGTACTGCATTAATCGCGTCTAAGTCCAAGCCTACAGTATGATGCATATAGGTAAACTCTTGCATTAAATTGATGTCTTTAAAATAGTCTTTTAAAACTTCTTTTAATGACTTGCCTCCCCAATTTGCAGTTAAGGCATTTAATGTGAATACTTTACCTCTTAATCGACTCATACGTTGATTTTTATAATCAATATAATAGTCTGATAGTGTGTTGAAGAATTCATGAATTGCGTCTCTGGATTTTGGATAATGACGCACTAAGAATAGTTTAAACCCGTTAAAATCGTTTGGTCTAGATATGATTCTTCCATTTTGTTTTACAAGGATAGTTTCCTTATTTTCAACAACCTTAAACTTCTCATCCATACCAAGTCTAGTCAGATAGTATGATAATAACTCGTCTTTTTCTAATCCGCCAAACTCATAATATGGGACTTCAAATTTATAGCGTTTTCGGTTTTTATCCGCATAGGTTTTTGATCGTGACATAATTTTGGTTTCATCATTCAATACAAACAAAGCGACATTTCTTAATCGCTTAGATAAATACGCAGCGGATGTCATAGCTGCAACACCACTTCCAATTACAATCACATCAAAATGCTTCATAAGTTCACCTTCTTTAGTCTATTATTATTATATCATAGATAAAGTGCTAATTTATTATAGAAAAAAAAGCCTTTCGGCTTAATTTTGTAAATATTTTTCGAAATATAAAATTAGTGATTCTTTACTAATATCTTGATCTAAGTACCCATCAATTGCGACACTGATTTGACCGGTTTGTTCACTGACAATAATCGTTAGTGAATCAGTTACTTCACTAATTCCTATTGCGGCACGATGTCTTGAACCTAAATACTTAGGAATATCCATGTTTTCACTTGGTGGAAAATAGGTTCCAGCACAAACAATTTCACTGCCTTTAATAATCACAGCCCCGTCATGTAAGGGGGTTTTAGGAATAAAAATAGTAGTGAGTAATTCTGAGCTTATTGGTGCGTGAATAGAAAAAGCAGTTTGGATGAATTCATCTAGTGACATGGCACGCTCAAATGTAATGAGTGCCCCTATTTTATTGATAGATAAATAATCTATTGCTTTTATGAGTTCGATTTTCACATCTTCTTCAATGGTATTTGATAATAATAATCCCGATTTAACCCCAATGAACTTTAAAGAAATTCTAACCTCAGTTTGCACAATAATAACAACTAAAATTAAAAGGGGTAAACTTTTAGGAATCAGGTATAGAAAATTAATTTCTTCAGTTGGTGTCTTAAATACGCCATAGATAAAAATACCAAACAAGACGACAACGAAAAATTTAAGAAAACGATAAATATTCGGTGTTGTTTTTTGTTTGACGAGGGTTGCGAATATAGCAAGTAAGTAAATGTGTATAATAATTAAGTCAAGTTCTGTCATCATGTTGCCCCCTAAAAAAATGAAAATGCGTTTTTATCTACAAGTTGGTGTTTTCATGATAAATTATAACATATATTTATTTTTTTATTGATAGGCATATAAGAAAACGCTTTATTTTTTTGTATTTAAAACTATCAAAATTATTTATTGTTTTCTACAGTGGCTAAACATCTAGATTTCATACTCACTTTTAAATGTCAAGGCTTAATTTTTATGTTGTAATAACTTATAATAATTGATACCAGTTTAAAGGGGAAGTGATTTAATTGAAACAATATCTAAAAGAAACCATCGCACAATTAAATGAAGATATCAAAAAGCATTACCCTCATCTATACCCAATCACTGAAGATATGTATCAATCATTTACTGGTGTATCTCGACTAGTTATGCTTGATCGTTACACACAAAAAGACCTTACCTTGTCTACACTTCGCGAAGGAGACTTAGTTATTACCATCGTTCGAGATGATCCTAAATTCCCAGCACGTGGTGTAGGGATTGTTAAATCGATTGATAAAGATAAAGTAACCATCAAAGTTGAAGAAGAGTATTTAGCAACAACTGAAGACGCTGATAAAGATGGCTGTATTGTTAGAACAAAGCGACAACTTGATAAACCACTTGAACTTTATTACGAGCAAATTGCTATGCGTTTAGCTTATCATTTAGGTGAAGACGAAAGTGATGACATGAAGAAAGCATTTTATCATGAAGTTGCTTCGTTAAATTTAGTTCCTGCCGGTCGTGTATTATTCGGTGCTGGTTCTAAAACTAATGTTACTTACTTTAATTGTTTTGTAATGCCATTTATTCATGACTCTCGTGGTGGAATTAGTGATCACCGTAAACAAGTTATGGAAATTATGAGCCGTGGCGGTGGCGTTGGAACCAATGGTTCTACACTGCGTCCTAAAAACAGTTTAGCTAAAGGTGTAAATGGAAAATCAAGTGGCGCTGTTAGCTGGTTACATGATTTATCTGAACTAACCCATCTCGTTGAACAAGGTGGTTCAAGACGTGGGGCACAAATGATTATGATGTCTGATTGGCATCCTGATATTGTTGAATTTATTATTTCTAAGATGCAAAACCCAAAAATTTTACAATTCTTAATTGAAACGATTAAAGAGCCTTCAATCGTAAAAGCGGCTAAAAATAAACTTAAATTTGTTCCCTTAAGCGATTCTGAAGTTGAAATAAATGAATACATTTTAGAACAATCTAAGACTAATCCTGATTTATTCTCAAAACGTATTTTAGATACGGCATTTGAACGATTAAATAAAGGTGGAAATTACGAAGTTAATAACTCAGAATTCCTAACTGGTGCAAATATATCTGTTGCTATCACTAAAGAATTCATGGAGGCTATCGAAAACGATGTCCTCTACGACTTAAGGTTCCCAGACATTGATAACTACAACGAAGAACAAAAGCGTGCTTACGATGAACTGTGGATGCATGTAGGAGACGTTAGAGAATGGGAACGTTTAGGTTATCCTGTTAAAACGTATCACTCAATTCGCGCAAAAGAGTTATGGAACTTAATCAATATTTGTGCGACTTACTCTGCAGAACCTGGAATCTTCTTTATCGACAACGCAAACGAAATGACTAATGCTATTGGATATGACCAAAAAGTTGTTTGTACGAATCCGTGTGGAGAACAACCATTAGCACCTTATTCTGTTTGTAATTTAGCTGCTATCAACTTAGCAAACATGGTTGTCCATGAAACTAAAGATGTTGATTGGGAAAAACTAGCACAAACCATTAAAACCGCTGTTAGACTACAAGATAATGTTATTGATAAAACCCATTACTTTTTAGAAGATAATAAAACCCAAGCACTAGGTGAGCGTCGAATTGGCTTAGGTGTTATGGGATTACATGATTTACTCATATGGTGTAATCGAAGATACGGAGCCCCTGATGGTAATAAACTTGTAGAAAAACTCTTCAAGTTCATTGCTACAAAAGCTTATGAAACTAGTATTGAAATTGCCAAAGAAAAAGGATCTTTCCCTTTCTTAGAAAATGAAAAAAATCGAAACAAGATTCTAAACAGTGGATTCATGAAAAAAATGCCAGAACATATCCGTGAAGGTGTTAAAAAATATGGTATTAGAAATTCTCACTTACTCACTATTGCCCCAACAGGATCAACAGGAACTATGGTCGGTGTGTCTACAGGATTAGAACCTTATTTCGCATTCAGTTATTTTAGAAGTGGTCGTTTAGGTAAATTCATTGAAGTTAACGCACCAATTGTTGATAAATATCTAGAAAAATACCCTGGGTTCACTAAAGAAACTCTTCCTGATATATTTGTAAGTGCTATGGATTTATCACCTGAGGCTCATGTTGATGTCCAATGTACCATTCAACACTGGGTAGACTCTTCTATTTCTAAAACAGTTAATGCACCAAAAGGTTATACAGTTGAAGAAGTTGAAGGCGTATACCAACGCTTATATCGTGGTGGCGCTAAAGGTGGAACTGTTTATGTAGATGGTTCGCGTGATTCTCAAGTTCTAAGTTTAACTAAAGATGATACTGAAAAACCATCTAAACCACAACAAGTTGGTTTATCTGATTTAGGTATTGAACTAGAAGATGAGAAAAAAGAACCTAAAGTTTCTAAAACACAAGGATTACGTAGCGATAGACAAGATCGAAACATCGGTGTTGAAGCTGGAAATATTTGTCCGATTTGTTTAGAAGGTACGGTTGAGAATCTAGGCGGTTGTCATACTTGTACTAACTGTAACGCTCAACTAAAATGTGGATTATAAAGCGCAGAACTTGCGCTTTTTTCTTTGATTAAAATAATTCTTGTAAACATGCTATAATAAGATATATAAAGCCAATATAAATTTGCTAAATAAAGGGCTTAAACCAATTATTCCAAAAAGAGGTGACCCAATGAAAAATGCAATACTAGTAGGTGTTGATTACTGTCCAAAAAACAAAATTTCCATATATATGGAAGAACTACGTGCACTGACACAAACTTTAAATATTGATGTAAAATCGATATTTACTCAAGACGGAAAACAAGCTTCTGCTCAATATAAAATTGGTACTGGTAAAGTTGAAGAATTAAAAGAATATATTGATGATGCATCTATTGATTTAGTAATTTTTAACGATGAGCTTACAGGGAGTCAAATAAGAAACTTAGAAGCAGCATTAGATAAGCCTGTTATAGATAGAACCTTACTAATTTTGGATATATTTGCTAAAAGAGCTAAAACAAAAGAAGCGATGTTACAAGTTGAAGTGGCTCAGTTAAAATATATGCTTCCGAGATTAACTTCTTTGCATGCATCATTTGAAAAACAACAAGGTGGAATTGGTTCAAGAGGACCAGGAGAAAAGAAAATTGAGTTAGACCGTAGAAAAATAGAAAATGAAATCAACCATTTACAAAAAGAACTAAGCAATATTGTTCAAGTAAGACAAAGTAACCGCAAACAAAGAAAGAACTCCTTAATTAAAACTGTTGCAATTGTTGGGTATACCAATGCGGGTAAAAGTACTTTAATGAATACTTTATTGGAATACTCAAAAGCTTCATCTGATAAAGATGTTCACGTGAAAGATCAACTTTTCGCGACACTTGAAACTTCAAGTAGACGTATTGAATTACCGAATACTAAACCTTTTGTTTTAACTGATACCATTGGATTTGTATCTAATTTACCTGTTGATTTAGTAGATTCATTCAAGTCAACATTAGAAGAAATACAAGAAGCTGATTTATTATTACACGTAGTTGATTTCTCAAATCCATATTATTTCTATCAAATTATGACAACACAAAAAGTATTAGAAGAACTTGGCGCTGATGAAATCGAAACGCTTTATGTTTTCAACAAAATTGATTTAAATCAGGAAAATTTACCCCATGGTTTCACCCCAAGTGTTAAAATATCACTCACTGATAAAACAAACATAGATCTTCTACTAGAAAAAGTAATTTATATGCTTTCTAAAGATGATGCCGTTGTAGTTTACCGTATTCCCTATGATAAAGGTAATATTGTAAATGTATTAACAGAATATAGTCAAATATTAGAAAAAAGTCATGATGAACATGGAACAGTAATTAAAGCACGTGTTTCTAGTGTATTAAGACATCAATATAAAGAGTTTGAAATTTAATACTATTTTGTAATCAAAAAACTGCACTCAAGTTTAATTGGGTGCAGTTTTTTTTAATCGATTAGGTATCATTTAAGGTTACAATAATCTCTAACACTCATTTAAATACCAATCGTATCATGACTTGTAATTCAGATAGGTCAAGTGATTTTCATCAATAAAAAAACTCTCTATGAAAATAGAGAGTTGAATCCTTACAAAATCGTCTAATCTCAATGCATTTCAATGATAAAATACACCGAGTACGCTTACTAATTATTTAAATATTCTAAATACTTATCTAAGGTTTCAAATAAAGACTCTTTATCTTTAATTTTTGCAATTTCTCTTTTTACATAGGTTGCACCAGGCATTCCCTTAACATACCACGCTGCATGACCTCTCATTTCTAAAATTGCAATTTTTTCTCCTTTTAAATCAGTTAATAAATTTGCATGGTACTTAATCATTTCGATTTTTTCATCATAAGTAATTTCTTTTTGATAAGTTCCTGTTTCTAAGTAATCAACCGTTTGCTTAATTAACCAAGGATTCCCCATTAATGCACGGCCAATCATTATGGCGTCGCATTTTGTATATTCCAACATGCTCTTAGCATCTTCTGGTGTTTTAATATCACCATTCCCAATAACCGGAATGCTGACGGATTCTTTAACCGCTTTAATGATGTCCCAATCAGCTTTTCCACTATACATTTGTGCACGTGTTCTACCGTGAATTGCAATAGCTGATACTCCAGCTTTTTCAAGTTTTTGAGCTAGTGAAATAGCATTAATCATTGTACTATCCCAGCCTGATCTTATTTTAACAGTTACAGGCTTACTCGATACATCTACCATTTTAGATACAAGTTCAAATGTTAAATCTTCATCTTTCATTAAACTTGCCCCGCCATTCCCTCTTACAACCTTAGGCACAGGACACCCAATATTAAAATCTACAATACATGCATCAGAATCCTCATTGACGAGTTTTGTAGCGTAGGCTAAACTTGGCATGTCTGCTCCAAAAAGTTGTAATGAAACAACCCCTTCTTTAGCACTTACCTTTAACATATCAAGTGTTTTTTTATTACGATGTTTTAATGCTTTATCGCTAACCATTTCTGTATAAATTAAACCAGCACCCATTTCATGGGCTATCAAACGAAAAGCTTCATTTGATATGCCAGCCATCGGCGCTACAATAACTTTATTCTTTAATGTTACATTACCAATTTTAAACATAGTTCACCTCATTGAAAACCGCATCTATTTTGCCACAAAATAGATTTATTTTCAATCATTTTGTATTTAATTCTAACTATGCTATAATTATCGCGGTGATATTATGAGTGATTATTTAGTAAAAGCATATGCTTTTGGTGGTACTGTAAGAATTTATAGTGCTCAAACCAAAAATCTTGTTTCACATGCACAAAAAATACATGATCTTTGGCCGACTAGCGCAGCTGCTTTTGGTCGTTTACTAACAGCAAGTGTTATTATGGGCGCTATGTATAAAGATGACCAAGAATTAACCATTAGAGTTGAATGTGATGGGCCTATTCAAGGGATGTTGGCTACAACAAACACTTACGGAGAAGTAAGAGGCTATGTAGGCAATCCACATGTATTTTTACAATACGATTCAGGGAAATTAAATGTAGGTCAAGCTGTTGGAAACGGATTTATCCATGTAACTAAAGATGTGAAAGTTAGAGATACTTTTACTAGTACTAGTGAAATTAGAACAGGTGAAATTGCTGAAGATTTTGCTTATTATTTTACTGCTAGTGAACAAATTCCATCTGCAGTTTCATTAGGCGTTAAAGTTAATGAAGATAATAGCATCTTAAGTGCTGGCGGATTCATTTTACAAATCATGCCTGGTTGTAAAGAGGAAACTTTACAACTTATTGAAGATAAAATTGCGAATTTACCCTCGATATCTTGTTTATTAGAAGAAAATTTTACACCAGAAGACATTATTAAAGCCATTACAGAAGGTGACCATGAAATTCTTCAAGAAATGCCACTTTCATATGCTTGTAATTGTAATAAGGAAAAATTTGAACGCGGGATTATTTCGATTGGTGAAGAAGAACTAAAGTCCCTAATCGAACAAGATGGTAAAATAGAGACGTATTGTCATTTTTGTACAACGACATATACATTTAATGAAGACGAGGTTATTGCCTTAATAAACGAAAACAAAAAGTAAGCGCCAATGGCGCTTTTTTTTATCAAAATAGTTTACAATCTTTTTGTTGTATGATACAATCTTTTTGTAAGGAGTGATGATCATGAATAAAACTTTCGATGACTGTTGTTTAGAAGATGTAAGTCAGACCGTTCAAGAACTCGTAAGGGTATTACAAATTTTTGAACGAGATGAGATTAAACCTTTAGGTTTTACAACTTCACAATGTTACACATTGATACACTTAAAGAACAATCCCCATTTTACCATGCAAGCTTTAAGTGAAAAGATGAACTTAGATAAAAGTACTATGACTCGAATCTTAAATATTTTGGAACGCGATGGGTATTTATTACGTTATAAAGATCAAAATGATAGGCGTGTTGTAATGGCAAAGTTAACCGAAAAAGGGCTAACTGCAACCACTCAAATTGAAAGCTCTATTCATGCTTATTACTTGAAAATCGTTGAGAATCTTCCGAAAGGTCAAGTAGAAGATGTGCTCAAAGCTGTATCTACATTAATTGATGCATTTAAGAAAGCTAACCCAAGTTGTTGTTAAAGCTACAATATTTGTAGCTTTAAAAAAGACTTTTAGTTGTATAATACAATTTAATTAGGAGGTAATTATGGAAGCAATTTTTTTCATCTTTTCTTCTTTATATCAATCAATAATTAATATCAGTGTCTATTTTTCGATTGGTATAGGACTTGCAACCCTCATCAAAGTGAATGGCTACGACAAATATTTACAACTATTAATCGCTAAAAGACATCATACATCAATTCCAATATCAGTTGGAACAGGGTCATTTACACCGTTATGTTCTTGTGGGGTCATCCCAGTAATTGCCGCATTACTAACAGCAGGCGTACCTCTTGCGCCTATCATGGCTTTTTGGATTACCTCACCATTAATGGACCCAGAATCATTTATTTTAACTATTGGACTTTTAGGTATGGAGATGGCAATTGCAAGACTGGTTGCGACTATATTTATTGGACTCACCGCTGGATACTTAACACTTTTTTTCGTTAAAAAAGGGTATTTAAACAATCAAATTCTTAAGTTGAAAACATGTGGATGTGAAACTGATAAAGACACAAAAAATGTAATATCGTTATCTAACAAAATCAGGCTATATATAAGAGGATTTTTTTCTTTAAGCTTATTTGTAGGAAAATTTTTAATCCTTGCGTTTATTTTAGAAGCACTAATCGTTTTATATATCCCTATGGATTGGGTTCCTAATGTTTTAGGACATAGTAATCCTTTTGGCCCAGTTATTGCTGCATTTATTGGCATCCCTGCTTATGCGAGTAGTTATGCTTCGATGCCTATTGTTAGAAGTATGATTGATTTAGGAATGGATAAAGGTACCGCATTATCATTTATGATTGCAGGAGCTGCTACATCAATTCCTGCAATGGTTGCAGTTTATACGCTTGTTAAAAGAAAAACATTTATTCTTTATATTAGTTACTCTCTTGTAGGTGCAATTATATCAGGATATATATTTCGACTATTTTTGTAAATTAAAAACCGTGAATTTCAATTTCACGGTTTTATTTATTAAATACTTTTTAAGTACGCTTTAAGTTCCCATTCTGAAATGCTCATTCTGAAACGGTCCCACTCATCGTATTTTGCTTCTAAGAATTTCTCAAGTACATGATGCCCTAATGCTTCAATTACTATTTCATCTTTTTTAAGTTCTTTTAAAGCATCTTTTAAGTTCTCTGGTAGATTTTTTATACCCATGGATTCTCTTGATTCTCTATCTAGTTCATATAAATTGATGTAAACTGGTTTTACACCATTTAGTTCGTTTTCTATTCCATCTAAACCACTAGCTAAAATTACACTCATAGCTAAGTAAGGATTAGCAGAAGGGTCTACACTTCTTATTTCAGTACGTGTTTGTCTTCCGCGTTTAGCAGGAATTCTAATCATCGCTGAACGGTTAGCATCACTCCATGAAATATAACAAGGGGCTTCATAACCCGGTATTAATCGTTTATATGAATTAACTGTTGGATTTGTGATTGCGGTAAATCCACGTGCATGCTTCATAATTCCTGCGATCCAGTTAATAGCTAATTTGCTTAGCTGTAATGGTTCATTTGGATCAAAGAAAACGTTATTACCATCTTTATCACTTAAAGAGCAATTTGTATGCATTCCAGATCCGTTAATGTTTGCGATTGGTTTAGGCATAAATGTCGCATGAAGGCCATGTCTTTTAGCAACATTTTTAACAACTAATTTAAAGGTTTGTAAATTATCACAGGCTTCTAGCGCATCATCAAACTCAAAATTGATTTCATGTTGTCCAGGAGCAACTTCGTGATGTGATGCTTCCATTCTAAACCCAAGTTTTTCAAGTTCTAAAACAATATCTCTACGGCAATCTTCAGCTCCATCAACAGGTGCTAAATCAAAATAACCACCATTGTCGTTAAAATCTAATGTAACTTCACCTTTTGAATCAAGTTTAAATAAGAAGAATTCAGGTTCAACACCAATATTGAATGATTTGAATCCTAATTTTCTCATGCGTTCTAAATTACGTTTTAATACATGTCTTGGATCTCCTTCAAATGGTTTTCCATTTGGTAGATAAACATCACATATTAAACGGGCAACTTTACCATAAACAGGATTTTCCCAAGATAAAATTAACCAGGTTTTTGGGTCAGGATATAAATACATGTCTGCTTCTTGAATACGAACAAATCCCTCAATACTAGATCCATCAAACATGATTTTGTTTTCTAAAGCATCTTCTAAACTACGTGCTGGTATTTCTACATTTTTAATAACGCCATGAATATCAGTAAAAATTAAACGGATGTACTTAACATTTTCTTCTTTTGCACTTTTTAATATTTGTTCTTTAGTCATATATTAATCCCCCATAAATTTAAAACTCTGCATAAAATGCCTAAGGCATTTCGTGCAGAGTATTTTCTCTTATTGCCTTTGGATACCATTATACTGGTATACCTATAAAGATGCAATATGAAAACGTTTTAATGGTATAAAGGGTACTTGTCTGTTAGCATTTTTACCTGTTCTCTAACTTTAGATAAAACGTACTCATTACTAGGGTTCATGAGTGTATCATAGATTAATTTTGCGATGAGTTTAAAATCCTCTTCTTTAAATTTTCTACTGGTAAGTGCTGGTGTACCTAAACGTATACCACTGGTAATAAATGGCTTCTCAGGATCGTTTGGAACCGTGTTCTTATTACAAGTTATATTTACTGTTTCTAACAGTTCTTCAGCTTGTTTTCCTGTAAGACCTGTCAAAGTTTTAACTTCAACTAAAACTAAGTGATTGTCTGTGCCTTTACTCACCACTTTAAATCCTAAATTTAATAATTCTTCAGCTAAAACTTTAGCGTTTTTGACTACTTGATGTTGATAAGCTTTAAATTCAACGCCTGCTGCTTCCTCAAATGCAACTGCTTTAGCTGCAATAACGTGCATTAGTGGCCCGCCTTGTATTCCAGGAAAAACTATTTTGTTTATAGTTTTATAAATCTCAAAATCGTTTGTTACTATAATTCCACCACGTGGTCCACGTAATGTTTTATGGGTTGTAGACGTAACAATATCAGCAACATCGCACGGATTGTTATGTATCCCTGCAGCAACAAGCCCCGCTATATGAGCCATATCAACCATTAGTTTAGCGCCTACTTTATCTGCGATTTCTCTAAACTTTTTAAAATCAATTTCACGTGAATACGCACTTGCTCCAGCAACAATTAATGCCGGTTTAACTTCTTGAGCGATTTTTAATACTTCATCATAATCAATCATTTCAGTTTCTTTATCAACACCATAGCTGTAAAAGTTGTAGTCAACTCCACTAAAGTTTAATGGGTGTCCATGAGTTAAGTGACCTCCGTGATCAAGACTCATACCTAATATTTTATCTCCTGGTTTAACCACACTTCTATAGGCACCCATATTTGCTGTTGAACCTGAATGTGGTTGAACATTTGCGTACTTAACATTAAATAATTTCTTTAAACGATCACGTGCTAAATCTTCAACTTGATCAACAAACTCACAACCGCCATAATATCGTTTATTAGGGTAACCTTCAGCATACTTATTCGTTAAAATACTACCTTGTGCTTCTAAAACTGCTTCACTTACAAAATTTTCACTAGCAATTAACTCTAAATGACTCTCTTGTCTATTTTTTTCAAGTTCAAGCATTTCATAAAGTACTGGATCTTTTGTTTTTAAAGTATTCATTATTCATTCTCCTTTGAGATCATGACGCCTTTTTGATTCACAATATCTACGATGATTTTTTCGTCTAACTGTGTTGGAATATTTTTACCTACATAATCTGCTCTAATGGGTAATTCTCTATGTCCGCGATCAATAAGCACTGCTAACTGCATTTTACTAGGTCTACCTAAATCCACAACTGCATCCATCGCTGCTCTTGCTGTTCTACCTGTGAATAAAACATCATCAACTAATATGACATGTTTATTCGTTAAATCAACATCAAGTTTAACTAATGGACCTTTTTTTTCATCATCTCGATAAAATGAAATATCTAAATCATAATTAGGAACAGTGATTCCTTCAAACTCAAGTAGATTTTCTTGAATCATTTTTGCAAGTGGAATCCCACTTTTTTTAATACCTATAATAACCACATCATCAAGTTTATGTGTGCGTTCTAATATTTCATGGGTCATCCGTTTTAACGTTCTTTCAACCTTAATATAATCAAATAATACTTTCATATTTAACACCTCAATCACCTACTATTTTAACTAATATAAAGGTTATTGTAAACCACTTATTAAAGCGTTTACAAAGTCGAATAAAAAAGGACCACCAAAGTGGTCCTTATGTTGAAATACTATTTATTATACAATGGCATTTAATACGAAGAATAAAATGAAGAAAGCCATTAATACATACATTACAGGATTAACTTCTTTATGGCGTCTTGAAGCAACCATAACGATTGGATAGAAAATAAATCCAATAGCAATACCTTCAGCGATAGAGAATGTGAAAATCATAAATACGATTGTTAAGAATGCAGGAATAACAATTGCTTTATCTTTCCAATCAATTTCTTTTAACTGAGTAACCATTAATGCACCTACCATAACAAGTGCCATTGAAGTTACAGGTGAATAAACAATAGGATCACCAAATCCATCAAATCCAACTACAACACCAGTGAAAATACTTAATAAAGGATAAATTGCAAGTGATAATAAGAATAATACACCTACTGTAACTGCAGTTAATCCCGTACGTCCACCTTGCTCAATACCTGTACTTGATTCAATATAGCTTGTTACAGTACTTGTTCCAAGTAATGAACCAGCAATGGTTCCTACTGAGTCTGCAAGTAATGCTTTATTACCATCTTTTAACTCACCGTCTTCGCTAATTAAACCAGCACGGTTACCAACTGCAATTAAAGTTCCAGCTGTATCAAAGAAATCTACAAATAAGAATGTGAAGATAATAAATAATGCTTGAGGTGTACTAAACAACTCTGCTAATCCTCTAAATGCTGCGAAAGTCGTCTCGCTAGCACCTTCAAATAAGTTTCCAGCACCACCTGCAACATATTCAGGCATCATTGGAACACCTAATGCATTTAAAATTAAACCAACGACTGCAGTAACCATAATCGAAATAATTAATGAGAATTTGTTACCCATTGAATAAAGAATAACAACTAAAATCAATCCGAATACACCTAATAAAACGGTTGGATGTGCTAAATCTCCAAGTGATACAAATGTTGGACCATATGCAACAACTAGTCCTGCATTTTTTAGTCCGATAAAAGTAATGAAGAACCCAATCCCCGCACCAACAGCATATTTTAATCCCTGTGGTATTGCGTCAATGACTTTTTTTCTTAATCCTGAAACCGAGATGATTAAGAATAAAATCCCTGAAATTAATACTGCTGCTAATGCAGCTTCCCAGCTTAATCCATATCCAAATACAACAGTGAATGTGAAAAAGGCATTAATCCCCATACCTGGTGCTAAAGCTACCGGATAATTTGCCAGTAAACCCATGATAAGTGCTGCGATAAACGAAGCTACTGCTGTTGCGAAGAACACACCTGCGATAGGCATTCCTGTAAGACTTAACATATTTGAGTTGACTGGTAAAATATACGCCATTGCTAAGAATGTTGTGAGCCCAGCTAATATTTCTGTCTTAACTGAAGTATTGCGCTCATTGATCTTAAAAAATTGTATTACTTTCTCCATTAAAAAAAATCCTCCTATTTTTTGTTGTTAGTACGTAAAAAAACAAAAAAAGGGAGAATTCATCTCGATTATTTTGCAAGGTAACGTAGTCCCGGCTTTTACGGCGCCAGGGTAGAGACAACCAGACCCTATTTCTAGTCATATACGATACTAACCATGTTTATTGTAAACAAATAAAAAAAATATTGCAATGGTTAATTGCAATATTTGTAATTTTTTTATTATGATAACGTTTTTAAAAAACGATGCGAAATAACTACTGTAAAACCTAATGCTATTACTGTTCCAAACAAAATTATGACACCACTCACTAACCAAAAGTTTTCAGGTAGCAAAGGAATTAGTACATTATAATTTTCTATCATCCAATCATCATTATCGAATAATAATTCATGAAACCATGTAAATATTCTAGCAAAATCAATCAAGAACCAAGTTCCCACAAAGATTAAGAACCCAAGTGGTAACCAAAAGATGTTTTTGTAGGTGTGATATAGCAATGGTTTATCTTTATAGTACATATATGTCGTTAATGCAATAACTATAAGTAATGAAACCCCAGCTAAAATACGTAGTCTTGTGTATAAAATTTTAACATCTTCCATATGTTTTACTTCTTGTTCATCCATGATTTGCTCAGTGTCAGTTTCACTGCCACCAAAAGATAGATCATCATGCTTATAGTTAAGATAATCAATTAGTTCTTTAGCTACATAATTGTGATCAAATGTAATATCATTATGACTTTCATATAATCCTTTTGAAATTTTCAAGTAGGGATTCGATGTTAGTAAAGATGCAAATAACATAATGATGACAATAGGATATGCAATCCATATAATCATAGGAATAATTTTTCTTGTTAATTTTTTAAGCCTTGTAAGAACTGGTAATAATTTATCCACATTAATCATCCTTAAATACGCGTTTATAAATGGTTGGAACTTCTTTTAAATAGTAATCTAAAGTAAAACAGTCATCTAGTACTTCATCATATAAATGTGCCATTACATGATTGTTTTGTTTAAGTAACGCTTTAAAGTCTTTTCTTTCTTCATATGCAGTTAATGCAATAGGTTGAATTAAATCATAAGCAGTCTCACGATTTAAACCTTCTAATATTAAGGTATTCATAACGCGTTGTGCAAAAATAACGCCATGAGTCTTATAAATATTTTCAATCATTTGTTCTTCATTAACGATTAAATCACGTACAACAACTGTAAAGCGGTTAAACATATAATGCATTAGTTGTAAGGCATCAGGGAATACAACACGCTCCACAGAAGAATGCGAAATATCGCGCTCATGCCATAATGCTATGCTTTCAAAAACAGGATGCATATACCCTCGCATGATACGGGCTGCACCAGTGATGTTTTCTGATGCAATAGGGTTTTTCTTATGGGGCATAGCAGAAGATCCTTTTTGGTCTTTGCTAAAATATTCAGAAAGTTCTCGTACTTCTGTACGCTGTAAATGTCTTATTTCTAAGGCTATTTTTTCCATGCTTGATGCCATTAACGCTAATACACTCATGTATTCTGCATGGCGGTCTCTTTGTAAGGTTTGTGTAGAAATGTTAACACTACCTAACCCTAATAAACGACATGCTTCATCTTGTATAAACGGTGGTGTGTGGGCAAAATTTCCCACAGCACCACTAATTTTACCTACTTCAATACGTTTTCTAACAGTATTAAAACGCTCTAAGTGTCGTTTAAACTCATCATAATATAAAGCAAACTTTAACCCAAAGGAAGTAATATCCGCATGAATCCCATGTGTTCTTCCAATACATGGCGTGTTTTCATATTTAAACGCTTTTTGCTTTAATATTTCTAAAAAATCTAAAATTTGAAGGTAGATTAAATCGTTAGCTTTTTTGTAAATAATACTTAAAGAAGTATCGACAACATCTGTTGAGGTAAGTCCATAGTGAACCCATTTTTTCTCCTCATTAAGTGTTTCACTTATTGCACGGGTAAAAGCAATCACATCATGTTTTGTGATTTGTTCTAACTCTTTTATTCTATCAACATCTACTTGTGCATTTTTCTTAATCTTATTTACATCTTCAATCGGAATGACACCTAACTTACTAAATGCTTCAAGTGTAGCAATTTCAACTTTTAAAAACGTTTCATACTTCGCTTGATCAGTAAATAAATCTGCCATTTCTTTTAATCTATAACGTTCAATCATACCATCACCACTTCTTTATTTTGATTCTATCATTACAAAACATTCAATTGTGTTTTGGAGTAAAGATGCTATCGTCATTGGTCCTACACCACCTGGTACAGGTGTAATAAATGATGCTTTTTCTTTTGCTGCTTCAAAGTCAACATCACCAACAAGTTTTTCATTTAAACGATTAACACCAACATCAATTACAATTGCGCCTTCTTTAATCATGTCAGCAGTCACCATATGAGCTCTACCAACAGCTGCAACTAAAATATCCGCTTGCAAAGTTAGTTCTTTTAAGTTTTGTGTTCTTGAGTGGGCAATTGTAACGGTTGCATGCTCTTTTAATAATAACATAGCAACTGGTTTTCCAACAATATTACTTCTTCCAATTACGACTGCATGCTTTCCTTTAATTTCGGTGTTAGTACTTTTAAGCATTGTGAT
Organism: Liberiplasma polymorphum; assembly: GCF_043951795.1. Classification (NCBI taxonomy): domain Bacteria; kingdom Bacillati; phylum Mycoplasmatota; class Mollicutes; order Liberiplasmatales; family Liberiplasmataceae; genus Liberiplasma; species Liberiplasma polymorphum. The sequence continues at coordinate 28,461 of NZ_JBIOAG010000009.1, forward strand.
AATCCCTTTAGGCGTTGCAGGTAAAATTCCTTTTTCTCCTAAATGCACTGCCGCAACGTTTAACGGGTGGAATCCGTCTACATCTTTTTCTTTTAAAATTGCATTGATGACTTTGTTTTCATCGATATGTTTTGGAAGTGGTAACTGAACTAATATTCCATGAACATCTGAATCATTATTTAAATCGTCAATCATTCCTAATAATTCTTCTTCTTTAATCGTTTCTTTTTTACGAATGAGTGTGCTTTTCATCCCAGCATTAATACATGCTTTTTCCTTTGCGGTGACATAAGAATTACTTGCAGGGTCTTCACCGACTAAAATAACCACTAAATGTGGAACTTTCCCATAGTTTTTCTTTAAAATTTCAACTTCTTGTTTAACTTGTAGACGAATTTCTTTTGACAGTTCTTTTCCGCTAATAATATTACTCATAGTCATCTCCTTATTTTATATAATCTTTTTTTAATATGGCATATTGCCCCATATCAATAAATTGTCCGTTTTTATCTAAGTCTGACTCTCTTGTAATCCCCTCAAAAACCATGCCTGATTTTTCCATGACTCTACCAGATGCAGGATTATGCATACTGTAACGTGCCATAACTCGGTTAAATCCAGCTTCTTTAAATAGGTAATCAATGACCGCTTTAAGGGCTTCGCTCATATAACCTTTTCCCCAGTATAAAGACCCGATACAATACCCAATTTCACACGTTGATTTTTCAATATCTACTCTGATACAGTCGATTGAACCAATCAGATTTTGGCTTGATTTTTCTACAATTGCCCAGCGATAACAATAATCTTCATTATATTTATATAACCACATTTTTAAAATTGATTCTGTCACATCGACAGTTTTATGTGTTTGCCAAGTTAAATGTTTTGTGGTTTGTTCATCTGAACAATAATTTGTAAACATTGCTAAAGCATCATCTTCTGTAAATTTTCTTAAAGTTAGGGTTGCAGTTTCTAAAGGGGTTGTTCCTACGTTTTTCATGTTATACCTCTTTTAACATATACGTATCTACTATTTCTCCATAAAAAGCGATATGTGTATCGTGGTTTGGATAGTAACGTGCCGTAATGGTTTCATTAATAAGTGCTGGTTCTAAGGTTTGTCTATAGATAATTTTACATTCATAATGAAGGGCACATTCTTCTAGGATAGGGCTAGCTACTTTATTAGATTTTCTTAATGTAAGTTTAGCGTGTGTGATTTTATCGTAATCTCTTCCTGAGGTTGTACCTGCAATTTTTAACGCTTCTTTTAGATCTTGTTCTATCGGTACATTAATCGTAAAGTCTTCAGCCTCAAGTAATAAATCATACGTAAATCTTGAATATCTTACGTAAGCAATAAATACGGGTTTTCCCCATAATACGCCGATATGTCCCCATGCAATGGTCATTGTGTTTGTTTTTTCCTTACCTTTAACTGTAATGAAAACCCCTTTTGGAAGTTGTTTTAAAAACGCTTCACTATGTTCATAGTATTGATTTAACACATCATCACTCCTATTTTTTTAGATAGATTGGTGTGTATTTCTCTTTTAAGTATCTAACATAATATTGTGGATTAAATGGTTCGTTAGTAACTTCTTCTAAAATTTCTAATGGTTTTTTTGTACTACCAAATTGATGAATTTTAACTTTTAACCATTCGTTAATAACTTCAATTTTATCTTCCTTAATGATGGTTTCAAAATCGATGTCTTTGATTAATGTATAATAAATTTGAGCCGCATAGGCACTACCTAATGCATAAGTTGGGAAATAACCAAATAACCCTGCACTCCAGTGTACGTCTTGCAAGATGCCATCACTTGCTTTTTCTGGCGTTACATTTAAATAGGTTTTCATTAACTTATTCCATAAATCAGGTAATGTATCTAAATCGACATCATCATTATAAATTGCACGTTCCATTTCATAACGTAATAAGATATGTAGTGGATAAGTTAGTTCATCCGCTTCAACACGGATAAAAGACTCTTCTACATTGTTGATCCCTTTATAAAATGTATCTAAGTCAACATCCTTAAGTTCATCTTTGAAAATTTCTTGCATTTTTGGATAATGTTTTTCCCAAAATGGATAACTTCTACCAACCATATTTTCATAGAATCTAGATTGTGACTCATGAATCCCCATAGAAGCCCCACCAGATAAATTGGTTGTATCTAGCTCTGGATCAATTTGTTGCTCATATAAAGCGTGACCGAGTTCATGAATCGCAGCAAAGATACTAGAAAAAACAAAGTTTTCTAAATATCTTACAGTTAAACGTACATCTTGTGAATGTGTATTCCAAGTAAATGGATGCACACTTTCTTTTAATACGCCACGGTCTAGATCATAACGGAATACTTCTAATAGATAATCAACAAATTCCTTTTGTTTTGCTTTAGGATAAAATGCTGTGATGAATGATTGATCTTCTTCTTTTTTTTCCGCTAAAACTTCTTTAACAAATGGGACCAAATCTTCTTTTAATGTATTGAAGAATGAATCATATAATTCCATATTCATGCCTTCTTCAAAATCATCTAGTAAAACGTTATAAGGTTCTTTACCTGTATCGCGATATTTTATAATTTTTCTTTGCATAGCAATGATTTCTTGTAAGCTCGGTTTAAATGCTTCATAATCATCATTTGCTTTTGCGTCTTCCCAAGTTCTTTGAGCTAAATTTAATAATTTATTGTAAGCTACATAATCTTCTTTAGGGATTTTAATAATTTTATCAAGATTCTTTTTAGCTTCTTTAACTTCTTTTTGTTGTAAAACTTCTAATTCATCTAAACGCTTAATTAAGCCGTTAACCACTTCTTGATAACGTGGTGAAGTGCTTAAAGAGAATGATTCTCCACTAATAAAACTAAGCATGTCTGCACGGTATGGAAAACATTTTTTAGGGGCTTCTGTGTTAGAATCCCAACTCGCAATATTAAGTACTAAACGATAGGCTTTTAATTGTTTTTGAATGCTTTTAAACTCATTGAATAATTCCATTTATATCACTCCTTAAGTGTATTATATCCTATAAAAGCTAAAAAGGTGCGCATCCATGAATGCGCACCTGAAGTTTTAGAATAATCCTTTAGCGTTTCCTTCTTCATCGATGTCCATTTGCATAGCAGCTGGTTCTTTTGGTAGGCCAGGCATGGTCATCATTTCACCTGTTAAGGCTACGATGAATCCTGCGCCAATAGATGGACGAAGCTCACGTACTGTAATGGTAAAGTCTCTAGGACGTCCATATACTTTAGGATCGTCAGATAAACTCATTTGTGTCTTAGCCATACAGACTTGGAGTTTATCCCAACCTTCTTTTTTGAACTTTCTTAGTTGAGCTTGTGCTTCTTTACTGTATGAAACATCTTTAGCACCATATACTGTTGTACAGATTTTTTCGATTTTAACTTCTAATGAATCGTCCATCTCATACATACGTTTAAATGTTTTAGTGTTTGTATCGATTTGATGGATAACTTTATTTGCTAAATCAACAGCACCTTCTCCACCAAGTTCCCAAACTTTTGAAACTGAATATGGATGGTTGTTTTTGTCTAACCAAGTACTTAATGCATTAACCTCAACATCGGTATCAGCAACAAAATGATTAATTGCGACCACATATGGTAAGTTGAAGGCTTGAATGGTTTCAATATGTTTTTCTAAATTTTCAATCCCTTTAACTAAAGCATCAACATTTTCTTCTTTAAGGTTTTCTTTTTTAACGCCACCATGCATTTTTAATGCACGAATGGTTGCAACAATTACAACAGCACTTGGATCAAACCCTGCTTGTTGAGTTTTAATATCTAAGAATTTTTCAGCACCTAAGTCAGCTCCAAATCCTGCTTCTGTAATTACATAGTCAGCTAGTTTTCTTCCCAAGTTTGTTGCAATAATACTATTACATCCATGAGCGATATTCGCAAATGGACCGCCATGAACTAATGCTGGTGTATTTTCTAATGTTTGAACTAAATTAGGTTTAATTGCATCTCTTAAGATTAAAGTTACAGCGCCTTCGGCTTTTAAATCACCAACCGTGATAACTTTACGGTCATAAGTATACCCTAATACAATACGTCTAACACGTACTTTTAAGTCTTGTAAGTCTTTTGCTAAACAAAGGACTGCCATAATCTCACTTGCCACTGTAATATTAAATCCGTCTTCTCTTGGAAGTGAGTTTCCAATACCACCAAGTCCGACAACTACTTGACGTAGTGCACGGTCATTCATATCAAGTGCACGTTTCCAAGTAATTCTTCTTGGATCGATATTTAATTCATTTCCTTGATGAATATGGTTATCGATTAAAGCACTAATCGCATTTGTAGCAGTTGTGATGGCATGGAGATCTCCGGTAAAATGTAAGTTTAAATCTTCCATCGGAACTACTTGTGCATAACCACCACCAGCAGCACCACCTTTTACACCCATAACTGGTCCAAATGAAGGTTCTCTTAATGCAATAATTGCATTTTTACCAACTTTATTAAATGCTTGGCCAAGTCCAACGGTTGTTGTTGATTTCCCTTCACCAGCAGGTGTAGGATTAATGGCAGTTACAAGAATAACTTTACCATCTTTTTTTCCTTCTAAACGTTTTTGAACGTCTAGTGAGATTTTCGCTTTGTAATTACCATATAATTCGATGTCGTCTTGGCTTAACCCAAGTTTGCTAGCGATGTCTACTATTTTTTCCATTTTTGCCTGTTGTGCTATCTTTAAATCAATATTTTCCAAATGAAACCCTCCATTCATAATATGTTATCATTTATTTATTATGACACATTTTACTATGACTTTCAAGGCAAAAATAAAACGCTTTCAAAAGGATGCATTAAAGGAAAATGCTTTATTATTGTATAATTAAATTATCTTAAAAATGGTGGTGGCAAGATGAAGTTTGACGTAATAATAAATAAATCCGAACTTAAAGGGAAACTCAGTGCTTTTCCTTCAAAAAGTATGTTGCATAGAACGATTATTGCAGCAGGTCTATCAAAAGGAAAAAGTGTGATTAAACCTTTTGCTTATAGTGATGATATTTCTGCAACTTTAAATGGCATAAAAGCATTAGGAGCAACCTACAAAGTAGAAGGGAATGTGCTTTATGTATATGGGGTCGAAAACTATCGTTATTCAAAAGATGTTATTCATGTGTTCGATTCTGCCTCTACATTAAGATTTTTTATTCCTATCATGTCTTTATTAAATCAACCTGTTACTTTCTCAATGGATAAAAGCTTACAGAAAAGACCATTAACTACTTATGAAATGATTTTCAAAGATGGCCTTGTTAAAAAAAATGAACTTGTAACAATCGCAAAACCCATACAATCTGGTGATTTTTATTTAGAGGACGCACTCAGTTCACAATATATTACAGGGTTACTTTTTACGTTACCCTTATTAAAAGACGCCTCTAAAATATACATAGAGAACCTTGGTTCAAAAGCTTACATTGATTTAACCATAGATGTATTAGATGCTTTTGGGATTCACATTGAAGAAACCGATTATGGGTATTTAATTCCTGGTAATCAACGTTATAAAGCCAAAAACATTAAAGTAGACGGGGATTACTCACAATCCGCTTTTTTCCTGTGTGCGGGATTGTTTCATCCTTATGTTGAAGTAGACGGATTAAACTTAAACTCTAAACAAGCCGATTATAAAATTGTCCAATATATTAAACAAATGAATGGGAAGATTATCTTTAACGAAGAAGGGTTTACAACCTTTAAATCCTCTTTAAAAGGCATTGATATAAATATCAATCAAAGTCCTGATTTAGCGCCTATTTTAGCCTTTACCCTTTCACTTTCACAAGGTAAATCATCTCTTTATAACGGGTCTAGATTAAGACTTAAAGAATCAGACCGTATAGCCTCAACTGTTTCTGTTTTAAATGCGTTGGGTGCTGAAATTGAAGTCGATGGCGATACGATGATCATTCATCCTATTGAAGCTTATAAAGGCGGCATTACATTAGATGCCCATAAAGACCACCGCATTGTTATGATGTTAGCTGTTGCAGGCTCAATCCTTGATAACCCTATTACAATTAAAAATGCTCATTATATTAACAAGTCTTATCCGACATTTTTTGAAGATTATAGCAAACTAGGTGGCTGTGTTGAAATTATAAAACGAGGTGAAGATCATGATTAAAATCGAAGTAAATATTGCGAATCATAAATACCCAGTATTTATCCGTGACGGGTTACTAGATTCACCTCACGCGTATTATAAAATCACCAATGATTGTTTATTAATTACTGATGTTAATATTCCAAAAACTGCAATAGAAAAAGTTTTAAAAAGTTATCCTATTAAGCATGTCATAAAACTCCCTCAAGGTGAGCAAAATAAATCCCTATCAACTTATGAAATGATACTTAAAGAAATGTTGGAAAACGGCTTTAATAAGGCTACAACCGTTATCGCTTTAGGTGGTGGTGTCATTGGTGATTTAGCGGGGTTTATTGCAAGTACATTTTATAGAGGTGTTGATTTTGTTCAAATTCCTACAACCTTACTATCGATGGTAGATTCTAGTATTGGCGGTAAAGTAGCGATCAATATTGATCACTACAAAAATATGGTTGGTGCCTTTTATCAACCAAAAGCTGTTTTAATCGATCCATTCGTTTTATCTACTTTACCTCATAAAGAGTTAATGAATGGGTATGCAGAGATTATCAAAATCGCACTTATAAGAGATAAAAAGTTATTTGAACAGCTAAAACAACCTCACGATATTAATGAAATCATCGCAAAAGCCATTACACTTAAAAAAGACGTTGTCGTAAAAGATACTTATGATCAAAATATTCGCAACTTACTTAATTATGGTCATACTATTGGCCATGCGCTTGAGACTATTCACTTTCCTAATTTTTTACACGGAGAATGCATTGCTTATGGCATGCGATTAATGGCAAAAGGAACCGCATTTGAAGCAGAACTTTTAGACGTTCTTAAAAAATATCAACTCGATATGGAAATTCCTTATGACAAAAATACTTTATATTCTATCATCTTAAAAGATAAAAAATTAAAACATAACACTTTAACAATTGCATTAGTAGAAGAAGTAGGAAATGGCTTTATTAAGACAATAGATAAAGAATCGTTTAAAATTTTTTTATAAAGGAATGAGACGATGAGTACCTTTGGAGAAATCATTAAAATTAGTTTGTTTGGTGAAAGTCACGGCAGTGAACTAGGGATTACAATCCACGGGTTACCTGCCAATAAAACACTAAATTTGTCATCCATAGAACATGCCTTATCCTTAAGACGTCCACAGTTTTCTTTTACTACCTCACGTATTGAAGATGATGATTTTAGAATCGTGAGTGGGTTTCATAATCAAAAAACAACTGGTATGCCACTAACAGTCATTGTCGCAAACACGGATGTGGATTCTTCTTCTTCTTCTTCTTCTTCTTCTTATGAATATAATCCTTTTAGACCAGGTCATGCTGATTATCCAGCATTCATTAAATATGTTAGCGCAAATGATACTAGAGGTGGTGGACATTTTTCTGGTAGATTAACAGCACCCCTTATAATCCTTGGTGACATTGCAAGACAATATTTAGAAGACTATGGGGTCAAAGTGTTTTCTCATGTTAGAAGCATCCATTCAATTGAAGGGGAAAGTGTATCTAATTTAACCTTATCCTCTGAATTTATAGAAACCCTTCAAAATAGCGCTTTTCCTGTACTTAACTCAGACTTAAAAACCCAATTTACAAAGAAAATTGAAGCCATTAAATTAGATAGTGATTCAGTTGGTGGCATCATCGAAACCGTTGTATTAAATCCACCTATAGGCCTTGGTGAACCGTTCTTTGATTCTTTAGAAAGTATTCTATGTCATTTATTATTTAGCATTCCTTCAGTAAAAGGTGTTTCCTTTGGTAAAGGATTCGAACTAACCAAAATGACCGCTAAAGAAGCCAACGATCCTATAAGGGTTATCGATGGTACTGTTAATTTTAGTAAAAATGATATGGGCGGTGTCTTAGGTGGCTTATCAACTGGACAATCTATTATATTTAATACAGCCATTAAGCCAACTCCGACCATTGCATCTTCACAAGATACCATTACAAGAGAAAATGAAAATGTTACTTATACATTTAAAGGAAGACATGATTCATGTATTGTGCCTAGAGCGTTACATGTTGTTAATGCATTAACTGCGTATACTATCTTTGAACTACTCTTAAGAAAAGAGGCGACACTATGGAAAAAATAGATCAAATTAGAAAAGAAATAGATTTAATAGATGAATCCCTTATGAATCTACTTGAAAAACGTTTTAACTATGTTCTAAAAATAGGGGAACTTAAAAAGCAAACAAGTGTTCATGTTTTAGATCAAAACCGAGAACAAATTATTCTAAACAAAATAAATTCTTTTTCCCACAACGAAGCGATTTACCATGTTTATTTATCCCTTTTAGATGTCAGTAAAAGACTACAAAGAAAGCTGTGATTTGATGTATGGACTTGTAGGCAAAACCTTAAAACATAGCCTATCAAAAATGATTCATGAAGCTTTAAGACCAATAGATTATCATTTATTTGAAACCGATGATATTCAAAGTTTTCTAACTAACACGCCGTTTAAAGCTATTAATGTTACCATACCATATAAACAAGCTGTCATTCCTTATTGTGATTACCTTAGTGACTTAGTTAAACGTACAAACTCAGTTAATACAATTATTAAAAAAAACGGGTTACTCTTTGCATACAACACAGACTTTGAAGCATTAGATCAAATCGCTAAATATTTCTTACCACAAGATAAAAATCTAGTTATTGGGATTATAGGAAATGGTGCAACAGCGCGCTCAATGAAAGAGGCTCTTATTAAAAACAACTACAATAATATTACCGTTTTCGCGCGTAATCCAAACAAAAATGAACCTCCATTAACTTCCTTACAAAACTATTCAAACTTAGAACTATTAATTAATACAACCCCAGTCGGGATGTATCCTAATAACGAGCAGTCTCTAACCCTAGATTTAACTGCATTTAAAAATTTAAGTTGTGTCTATGATGTTGTTTATAATCCGTATAAAACGAAGTTATTACTTGATGCAGAAGCATTAAACATTAAAACCTTAGACGGATTACTTATGTTAGTTATTCAAGCGGTCTTATCAAATGGTAAGTTTTTTAACACAACCTATAGTAAAGATACTTATGAAACCCTTTATAAAAAAGCGTTAAAATACTTACTTAATATTACTTTTATAGGCCTACCATTTTCAGGTAAAACACGTTATAGCAAAGAACTAGAATATCGCTTAAATAAGCCAATTATCGATATTGATTCTTTAATAGAACATCAAGAGAAAAGTTCAATTGAAACCATTTTTAATCAAATGGGTGAACCTTATTTTAGAGTACTTGAAGAACAAATAACTGTTAATCAAGCCACTTCATTTAACCATATTTTATCTACAGGCGGTGGCATCATTCAAAATGATCGTGCGATGCAAGCAATAAAACAAAACAGTGTTGTTGTATATATTGACATTGATGAGGCGATTATGGATCAAATTAATTATCATAGTAGACCGCACGTGAAAAATAAAAGCGATTTACTAATCCTTAAAAATCGTCGTCATAAATTGTATTTAAAATACGCAGATGTTATTATTAATAAGTCAACGCTTGATGTTGATAAAATTTTGAGTGAAATCGAGGTGAACATTGATGCATATATTAGTGATCAATGGGCCAAACTTAAATCTATTAGGAACTAGACAGGTAGAAATTTACGGTAATAAAACCTATCAAGATTTAGAAAACATTTTAAAAGAAGAAGCGCTAAATTTAGACATTTCCATAGAAATTCATCAAACGAATTTTGAAGGTATCATTATCGATTTACTTCATTATGCAAAACATAAAAATTTTGATGGCATCTTACTAAATGCCGCAGCGTACACTCATTACAGTTACGCTATCTACGATGCAATCTTAGCAATACATTTACCCGTTGTTGAAGTTCACTTAACAGATCTTGCTTCACGAAAAGAAACTTTTAGAAGAACATCTGTCATAGAAGATGCTTGTATCAAAACATATTCAGGTAAAGGCTTTGATAGTTACATTGAAGCGCTACATTATTTATCTAAGGAAGTGTCAAAATGATAGTTACACTTAAACAAAATGCTGATTTAAGTGATATCAAAAAGTTAAAAGAAGATTTAGTTCGTGCAGGCTTTGAGTGTCATGACAGTAAAGGAAAATATTATACTTTAATCCATGTAATAGGAGATACCTCAACTTTTGATGCAAAAAAACTCTATGCTTATGAGTGTGTAGAAGATGTCACACGCATTCAAGAGCCCTTTAAAAAGGTAAATAAATCAAGTCACCCTCTCAAAACGATTATAAAAGTTAAAACACTTGAAATCGGATCTAATACACGTATTTATATTGGTGGACCCTGTAGTGTTGAATCCTTAAGTCAGATGAAAATAACTGCAAAAGCGATTCACGAAGCCGGAGCTCATATCCTTAGAGGTGGCGCATTTAAGCCTCGTACAAGTCCTTATTCCTTTCAAGGATTAAAAGAAGACGGTTTAAAAATATTAAAAGAAGCCGCTGATTTATACCAACTAGCAACTATTAGTGAACTTGTTAATAAAGAAGATGTTGCTTTATTTGAAAAGTATGTTGACATTATTCAAATTGGTGCGCGCAATATGCAAAATTTTGAACTGTTAAAAGCATTAGGAAACACCAAAACGCCTGTTTTATTAAAGCGTGGTTTTGGAAATACCATTGAGGAATGGTTAATGAGTGCTGAATATATATTAAATAGTGGGAACCCAAATGTTATATTATGCGAACGTGGTATTCGAACATTTGAAAGTTATACACGCACAACTTTAGATATTTCTAGTGTACTAGCAATCAAACAACTAAGCCATTTACCAATATTTGTAGATCCTTCTCATGCTGCTGGCAAATGGGAATTAGTTGAAGGATTATCTAAGGCAAGTATTGCTGCTGGTGCTGATGGATTAATGATTGAAGTTCATCCTCATCCAGAGCGCGCTTTAAGTGATGGTGCCCAATCTTTAAAACCCGAAAAATTTATTCAACTCATTAAAGATTTAAATAAACTAACCACTGTATTATAAAAAAAAGGACGAATATCGTCCTTTTATATTATTCAAAAAATGGTGTTTTTATAATGGTTTGGGTTCTATCAGGACCAACCGATACAATTCCGATTTCTACACCTGTTAGTTCTGAGATTTTTTCTAAATATTTTTTAGCATTTTTAGGTAAATCTTTATATGTTTTAACCTCAGTTAATGGCTCATCAAATCCATCCATTTCAATATAGATTGGTTCACATTGTTCATAATCATCAATTGAGGCAGGGACTTCATCAATAATATCTTCACCTAGTTTATAAGCAACACAAATTTTTAGTGGATGCACATCTTTTAAAACATCTAGTAACATCACTGATAAATGAGTCAACCCATTTACACGTTTTGCATGTCTTAACACAACGGTATCTAACCATCCAATTCTTCTAGGTCTACCAGTAGTAGTTCCAAACTCATTTCCTTGAATACGGATTCTTTTGGCTAAATCATCTTCAAACTCAGTAGAAAAATAACCTCCACCTACACGCGTGGTATATGCTTTTGTTACACCAACTACTGTTTGAATATTTTGTGGTGAAATCCCTGTATTAAGGGCTACACTTGCAGCAGTTGGAGAACTGCTTGTCACAAAAGGATAGGTTCCATGATCTAAACAAAGCATGGTTCCTTGAGCGCCTTCAAATAAAACTTTTTTATCTTCTAATAATAGACCATCTAGTAGTTTAGATGTATTTTTAACATAAGGCTTCACTTTACCTAATATATCTTTATACATCGACAATATTTCATATTTATCAAAAGGTTCTTTATTAAATGCTTTTAAAAAGGTATTGATATAAGGAATATATTCAGCTAAATAACTTTCAAATCGGTTTAGATTAACAAAATCGCCCATTCTAATACCTAAACGACTTGTTTTATCCATATAAGCAGGCCCTATTCCTTTAGCGGTTGTCCCTACTTTTTTACTTGAATCTTTAAGTGATTCAAATAACTGATCAATGGCTTTATGAAATGGTAAAATCACATGGGCACGCTCAGAAATAAATATATTTTTAGTTGAAACTTTAGCATTTTCAAGCATATTAATTTCTTCTAAGAATGCAATAGGATCAATCACCATTCCATTTCCTAAAATATTAATAACATCTTTCTTAAAAACACCTGACGGAATTAAATGAAGTGCAAATTTTAATCCATCAAATTTAATTGTATGTCCTGCATTGTTTCCCCCTTGATAGCGAACAACAACTTCAGCTTTTTGAGCTAAATAATCTGTTACTTTCCCTTTACCTTCATCGCCCCATTGGGTTCCTACTACAGTAATTGTACTCATTTACGACACCTCGTTTACTAGATTTCTATACCCATTATTAAAACTATTTACTAAAATTAAAAAGTGTACCCTTCCTTAGGGTACCACAAAAGGCAACCTCTAAATTTGTATCAGGTACGCCGCAATAGTCATAATCCAACTAAAGTGTAACAAATACGGGTTGTTGTGTCAATGGATTTTTAAAGTAAAAACATGGACAATTTTTGTCCATGTTTATTGACATATAAATCTATTCTAACTACGTTTAATACTTTTTTGATACAGTTTGTGGGTATTGTTTTCTTCGTGATAGAAGTCAATTTTTCTATCTAATAGATCCATGGTAATTTCTTTAAATTTCGCATGAAGTTACATTGCTTTTAGATTTCCAAAGTTCATTGGGTATTCCCTTCGTTAAGGTCTTTAATATAATATCTTTAATCAATAATTGTCCGTTCAAACTCATCTATAATAACGATGTTTTCAGGAATATTAATCCCCGTAGTATTCATCAAGAATGTTTTTGAGTAATTGGACTCTATCTGTCATAATGCCGTCAACACCAAGTTCTATGAGTCTTCGCATTTCGTCTTCATCATTAATAGTCCAATAATGTACGGCTATATTGTGTCTTTGAGCAGTACTTATAAAATTACGTGTTGATAAATCAAGTCCAGAATGGGTTGTGGGTACTTGTAAAACTGCAATTTCATCTCTGAAGAAAAGTGATAATCTAGTAACTTGTAAAATGTAATATTTTTGAACTACTCTATTTTGTGGTGAATACATTAATTCAGGATGTGTGGTATTTCTTAGGTTGACGAATTGATCATAGATTTCCTCATGAAATGTTGCTAATACAATTCTGCCAAAGGTATTATAATCATCATCTAGTTCATCCATAAGTTCAATGACTTTTTCTAATGCCTCAATCCCCACATCGCCTCGTTGTTTTATTTCAACATTCATGTAGTTATTTGGGAAGGCCTTAATTAATTCTTCAAGTGTCGTAGCTAAAAAGACTGTTTCATGTCGTGGTTCAATCCCTTCTGGATAGTTAACATCAAGTGGTGTGACTATTTCACCTCTATAATTTCTATATTCGATGAGTTCTCCACTTACATTAAAACCATTAGAGAAGGGTTCTATATTATTGTAATACCCAAAATTAATCTCTTGTTCAATCAAATCACTATAATTGGTTTCAATAACTTCTGCATATTGCAAACTCGTTCTGCGGTCTAATGTCGTATCATGTGTTAATATAATCACGCCATCTTTTGTTAAAGAAACATCTGTTTCTAGCATGACGGTAGGATCAATACTAAAAGCATTATAGTATGCTTCTAAAGTATTATCAGGGAACTCTTGATTACCGCCACCATGGGCGATTATAACTGGACGGTTGCCTTGTCCTACGATAAAAGGGTTATTGTCAATATTGTTTGGTTTTGGGGAAAATGCAAGGAGTGACCAAACAACGAAGAAAGATAAAACGAAGAACCCTATTTTTCTTAATATTGGTTTAGTTTTTAACATGGTATTCCTCCCTAAGTAATTTCTATATATTATACATGATTTTAGGTAAATTTACCTTGAATATAAACTAAAAGATGGATAGACTATCCATCTTTTGTTAAAGACTTTCTAAAATATTAATCATGTAATTTAAGTAATGTTGAGCGGTTTTTAACTTTTCGATTTGAATTAGAATGCGTTCTTTTTTATATGAAAGGTGTATGAAGGGTGACAAATCAGAGATTACACTAAACAAACGTTCACCGTTAATAGTCTTTGTTTTTTCTTTACTAAGCGTAAACTGGATTGTAGTTTCTTTATCATGAACACGTTCAATATCATGGACTATGGCTAAAGATTCATAAAGTTTTTCTAACATATAAAGTTCTAAAATTTCTGGGAGTTTGCCAAATCTGTCATTGAGTTCTTCTTTTAGAAGTATTAATTCATTTGAACTCATTAAGTCATTAATCCTTTTATGTAGTTCAATACGGATATCATCATCACTAATATAGTCTTCAGGGATGGTTTTATTTACAGGAACTTTGATTAATTGTTTTGCTTTTTCTAAGGTGCCTTTTTCTAAGACATTAATATCCTTATTTTTATCTATTTCTTCTTTCAATATTTCTAAAAACAAATCAATGCCAACACTGTCAATAAAGCCTGATTGTTCTGTGCCTAGTATATCTCCAGCTCCTCTAATGGCTAAATCACGTACTGCAATTTTATAACCACTGCCAAGTTCTGTAAATTCTTTAATGACCTGGAGGCGTTTTAATGCTTCATCTGTTAGTTGTTTGTTTTTTTGATACATTAAATAACTATATGCGATTCGGTCACTTCTACCTACGCGTCCTCTAATTTGATAAAGTTGTGATAAACCAAGCTGATCGGCATCATGAATGATTAGTGTATTTGCATTAGGTATATCAATCCCTGTTTCAATAATTGTTGTACTTACTAATACATCATATTTATGATCTAAAAAATCTTCAATGACTTGTTCTAATCTTAACCGACTCATTTTGCCATGGGCAAAAACAATGCGCGCATCAGGGACTAAATGAGAAAGTTTGTCTTGAATACTTTCAATAGTTTCTACTCGGTTATACAAATAAAATGTTTGTCCACCTCTAGCCAGTTCTCTTTCAATTGCATCTTTAATTACATGGTCATTACGTTGTAAGACATACGTTTGAATTGGGAATCTGTTTTTAGGTGGGGTTTCAAGAAGACTCATTTGTTTAACCCCTGTCATAGCCATTTGCAAGGTTCTAGGTATTGGGGTTGCACTAAGGCTCATCACATCTATATTGGTTCTTAGTGTTTTAATTTTTTCTTTATGTTCTACTCCAAAACGTTGTTCTTCATCAATGATGAGTAACCCTAAATCTTTATAGACGACATCTTTAGATAACAAGCGATGGGTACCTAAAACGATATCTATTTCTCCAGTTTTAAGTTTTTCTAGAACAATTTTTTGTTTAGATTTTGTTACAAAGCGGTTTAAGAGTGCACACTTTATACCGTGCTGTTCTAATCTATCTTTAAAAGTATAATAATGTTGGCGTGCTAAAACAGTTGTTGGCGCTAAATAAGCGACTTGTTTGTTATCAAGAGCGGCTTTAACTGATGCACGTAAAGCGACTTCGGTTTTTCCATAACCAACGTCCCCGCATATTAAACGATCCATAGGACGCTCATCTTCCATGTCTTTTTTAACATCTTCAATTGCTTTGCGTTGATCTTGGGTTTCTTCATAGGGAAAATCAGCTTCAAAAACACTCATAAGTTCGTTATCTTCACTAAATTTAAATCCTTTAACTTTTTCACGTGCTGCATATAACTTAATAAGTTGATCAGCAATATCTTTTGCTTTTTTACGAACACGTTGTTTAGTTTTTGCCCAGTCAGCACTGCCGAGTTTATTAAGTTTAGGGCGTACCCCTTCATGGGCTTCATACTTTTGAATAAGATGGATATTTTCAACAGGGATATAAAGGGTATCATCCCCTTTATACTGAATAACGATATAATCGTTGGTATGATTGGATATATGCATGGTTTCTATGCCAAGAAAACGTCCAATTCCGTGATCGTAATGAACAATATAATCGCCTTTTCTTAGTTCTTTAACGTGACTAATTTTTTTAGTATCTTTAAAAACACTTTTGTATTTAGCTTGTTTTTTTTCGGTCTCGTGATAGATTGCGTATTCATTTAAAACAATTAAATTCGTATCAAACCATTCAAAACTCATCGGATTATCTTCGAGGGTTACGTTAATTTTACGTTCGAAAATGGTATCATTTTTTCCTAATAATTTCACTTCTACATGGTCTTCAATCGATTCAATAAAGTGTTTCATACGTTTTTCATTTTTTAACGTGATTAAAACAGTTGTGTAATTATTATATTTTTGTAGTTCTTTTAAAAGTAAATGAAAGTTATTATCATAAATTGGTGTTTGTTTAGCGCGTAATATAAATGTTTTATGTTTATGTTTAATCGTATCCAGCGGATTTAAATAAACCGTTTTATCATGATAAATTCTATCGATATCTTTAATAAATTTAAACCCTAGTTTAGGGTAATCGTCTAAGTCTAGTACCCAGTCAGTTAAATCACTGACTATGTTATCATAAGATTTTTTAACATAAGGTTGATTAATGTAGATAATAAGCGGGTCATCTAAATAATCTGTAATTGTTTCAAGTGGTTCTTTAAAGAAACTCATATAGCGTGAGAGTTGATCTAAAGAATCATATTCTTTTAGTTGTTCTAACTCATAGAGAACTCTATTTCTTGACTCTTCTTCTAAGTTTAAATGTTCTACTGTTGTTAATACATGACTAACAATTGTATCTAATTGTTCTTGATTATAGAAAAATTCAACCCTTGGAAATAGGGTAAAAGACGTTTTTTTCTCTATAGATCGTTGTGTATTAATATTAAAGGTTCGAATAGAATCGATTTCTGTATCAAAAAAATCAATTCTTATTGGATGATCTAAATCAGTTAAAAATAAGTCAATGATGCTTCCTCTTTGAGAAAATTCACCCACTTGTTCGACGGTGACACTTCTTTTATACCCGAAACGAATTAATGTTTGGATTAAGTGATTAATATCAATATCATCACCAACGTTATAAACGATTTCAGCTTGTTTATAAAAGTCTAATGGAATAAGTTGTTTTATAAACCCTGTTGGATGTGTAATAACAATATTTGATTTTCTTTTAAGTATCGATTGAACTGTATAGAGCCGTTCAAACTTAAGTGCCTCACTCATTGCTAACATTTCTGTAGTGATAAACTCATCTTGAGGATAAAACAAAATTGAATCATCAATATCATTTAATTTATCGTACATTTTTTGTGCGTGGTAAAGATTATGGTGAACGATTAAAAGATTACGATCTGTCATAGATTGCAATAATTTGATCAACAATAGGTTTAAATCGTCAAAAGTATCATTGAGTTCAATTTTACGGTTGTGATCTAAGGCTTCTTTTAAGTCTTTATAATAGGGGGTTGTTTTTAAGTAATTTAGTAATTTATCCATGTTTCACCTCACGCGTTATGGCGAACTTCCCATAAATGGGGGGTTCGCCAAGTTAAGAATAGTTTATCATAAAATAATCGTTAAAAAAACCCTTTTACAAGGGTTTAGTTATAAGTATTCATAATAGCTACGAAGTCAATTCCATCAATGAAGTCGTTCATAATTTTAAAGACTTCTTTAACAGCATCTTCTGTTGGTTTTACTTCTTCTTTATTAAACTGGCTAAGTACATAATCTTTGGTTTCCATATGCGGATGTTTATCAATACCAAATTTCACACGCTTTAAATCGTTTGATAAAAGTGAACTTTGAATTGATCGCATCCCTTTATGACCGCCATCGCTGCCTTGATAACGCAGGCGTAACTTAGCTAAGGGTAAATCTAAGTCATCATAAATGATTAAAATATCTTCTAAATCAATATTGTAGTACGTGACAATTTTAGAAACGCTAATTCCTGAAAGATTCATAAAGGTTTGGGGTTTAAGAAGAATATAATCATTTGTTTTAATTAGTTCTCCTTGAAACTTTTTATCGTTTTTAAATGATTGTTTGGTTTGTTTAGCAAAATAATCAAGGCATAAAAATCCAATATTGTGTTTGGTATTTTGATATTTTTTACCAGGATTTCCTAGTCCAACAATAAGTTTCATGATTATTTCTTTTTCGGTTTAATCACTAAGTAACGGTTTGGATTTTCGCCTTCAGATTTAGTGATAACGTCACGCCAATCTGCAAGTTTAGTATGAACAATACGACGTTCATAAGCATTCATTGGGGTTAATTTAACCGGTACTTTAGTACGTGCAACTTCTTTAGCGGTTTTGGTTGCTAAAATTTCAAGTTGTTTTTTTCGGTTTTCTTTATACCCACCAATATCTACTAAAACCATTTTGTGATCTTCAGTATATACATTGATTAAATTACGAATATAAAATTGAATGCCTTCTAATGTTTTACCGTTTTTACCAATTAAAACAGGGTTTTCTTCAGTTTCAACTTCATAAACAATTTCTTGTTCACTTGGTGTAGACACTGTTATTGTTGCCTCAACACCCATATTTTCAAACAGAGCTTCTAGCGTTTCAAGACCAAGTTTAACCACATCAACATCCACATAAGCTTCTACTGTGTATGATTTTCTTAATCCTAACATGCTTTTTTTCTCTGTTGTATCGAATTTAATATATTTTTCATTAACACGGAAATCTTTTACCGCTTCTAGACGTGCTTCTTCGAGTGTTTTTACTTCAAACGTTAATTTTTTCATATAAATCACCCTATATTTTTGATTTTTTTGCTTCTAAACGTTGAATGGTTTGTTTACGGTTTACATAAGTTTGAACAAACTGGAATAAGTTCCCAATAATCCAATAAAATGCAATCCCTAGACTTGTGAATGCGATAAATACTAACATGAAAGTCATGAAGTACATCATATATTTCATCGTTTTTTCTGATTGTTCTTGTTGTGCTGTACGATATTTTCTGTTTTGTAAGGCTTCAGGTTTAGTCATTGCATATTTTTGATACCCAAACATTGTTGCTCCTACAATAAATGCTAAGACAATAAATGTGGTATTTTGCAAACTATACCATGGCGTAACTGGTTCATCTGTAAAACTAAACCATAAGAAGTTAAAATTTAAATTTTCAGTAAATCTTGGGGTTAAAGGAATACGACGTACCGTTTGATACATAGCAATAAAGATTGGCATTTGTAATAATGGGAGTAAACATCCTAAAGGATTAATTCCATATTCTTTATAAATTTGCATCATTTCTTGTTGTTGTGCTCTTTGGCTTGCAGGGTCAGTTTTACCTTGATATTTTTGTTTTAATTTTTCAAGTTCTGGTTGAGCGATTTGCATGTTCGTACTTAACGCAGTACTTTTTGAGTAAATTGGCCATCCAAGGATACGAATAAGTAATGTAATAATAATAAGTCCGACTGCATAATATCCACCAGCTAACATACTAACTACATAAATAAGATCAGCTACACGTGCAACAATCCATTGAACCCATGTGAATCCGCCACCTTCGCCGATACCCATTTCGTAATGAGCTGTGTTACAGCCACTTAATGTTGTCACAACAAGTAGTAGTACAACAACTAATACCAGTTTTTTATAATTTTTCATTTTTTCACCTCGATGATATTTTGTTTAATCAACAATTGTTCTAGTGATTCTTTTAATGTTTGATAACTACAACTTCTTGCTTCTGGATTCACAATAATAAAGAAATCAATATTTGATTGAATGGTTTGTTGGCTTACAATCATGCGTAACTGTCTTTTAACTTTATTACGATTAACTGCATTCCCATATTTTTTGGGGACACTAACTGCAAATCTAAAATAAGGTATCTCATGGTTTTTTCTACTGTATAATTTAAAATACTTATTTCTAACTGCGTTACGTGTCTTAATAATTGATTCAATGTCTTGTGATTTTTTAACTCTAAATAATTTCTTCAGCCTCATCAACCCCTAAATAATAAAAACACCTAAAAAAGAATCTTTTTTCAGGTGTTTACAAGTTTAATTAAGATTTAGTTTTTTATATTATTATGCGGTTAATGTTTTACGACCTTTAAGTCTGCGTCTAGCGATTATTTTACGCCCACCGACTGAAGCCATACGAGCGCGAAATCCATGAACTTTTTTTCTCTTACGTGTGTTTGGTTGATATGTTCTTTTCATGATCAACACCTCCTAATTCATTTGCGAAAAACCATGCTACAACATTATATATAATAATAAGCAGTGTGTCAATAGCATTCCATTTTTTTTTGATTTATAAAGATTATAAAGTAGTTTTCCACACAATATATCGGCTAATTTCTCATATTTCGACATTTGTGAATGTGGAAATGTGGAAACATTGAAAACTACCAAATATTAAAATGTGTATAACTCTTACAACGGCTAATTAAAGCATCTTTTTACTAAATAGTTTTGCGCATTAAGTATGTTGACTTAAAAAGTTTTCCACATTTTATGTCTATAAATATTTGTTTTTTTTATGGTTTTTCTATGCTAAACTAATGATACGTTTTTAGGGGTGATTTAATGCAAGAACATGTTGAAGTCTGGAACGAGATTAGGAGCGAACTCGCCGACACATTTGAAGAACAATCATTTCAAGAGACAATCGGGGCGATTGACTCTATTTTTAAAGTGAAAAATAATTACATTTATTTGCTAGTTGAAAATGAATTTGTAAAAAAAAGAATTGAAATGCTTTATCTAACAAAAATGAACCGCTTGTTAGAAGGACATATGTCTGATACCTATAAATATAAACTAATTACTAAAGATCAAGCTGAAAAGGAACTCGTTGCTCAAAAAAGTTATGAAATTAATACCCCAGAAAGTGAATTTGGACAAACAGAATTTAATACAAACTTAAATCCTAGTTACACTTTTGATAACTTTGTTGTAGGTAACTCAAACCGTTTAGCTTATACATCTGCTATTAAAGTAGCTGATCAACCTGGTATTGTTGCGAATCCTTTATACATCTTTGGGGATGTAGGCTTAGGTAAAACGCACTTAATGCAATGTGTTGGTAACTATATTTTAGAAGGCGATATTCATAAAAAAGTCCTTTATGTAAAAGCAGATCAATTTGTAGAAGAGTACGTTCGTTTAGCTAGTAAAAAGAAATTTGATGAATTTAACGATCAATACCGTGATGTGGATGTTTTGTTAGTAGATGACATCCAGTTTTTAGCTAAAAAAGAAAAATCGCAAATCGAATTTTTTAAATTATTTGAAATATTACACTCACATCAAAAACAAATAGTTATAACCTCAGACCGCAGTGCTAGTGACTTAAAAGACATTATGTCAAGACTTACATCACGATTTTTATGGGGTGTTTCTGTTGATATTAATCGACCTGATTTAGATCATCGTATTAAAATTCTAGAGAAAAAATTAATGGCAGAAACAAGTGATAAAAACCTAATTCCTACAAAAGTATTAGAATATATCGCCAGTGTTTTTGATAACAATGTTCGTGAATTAGAAGGCGCACTTAAACGTGTATTATTTTATTGTACTGCGTTTAATTTTGAATTTAATATTAAAAATGCAGAAATTGCACTTGAAAGTTTAGTAAAACCTAAAAAAAATCATAAAGATTTTGTTAAATCAAAAATTAATAATGTCTTAAGTCTTGTAAGTGATTATTATAATATTTCTACAACAGATTTAGTATCAAAAAAACGTACTAGAAATTTTATGTATCCTAGACAGGTAGCCATGTACTTGATTAAGACAACCTATGATTTACCTTATAAAAAAATAGGTTCTTACTTTAGCAATAGAGACCACTCAACTGTGATGCATTCTGTTGAAAAAATAACTAATGATATTCAAATAGATACTAATGTAAAAATCGATGTAGAAAAATTGTCGATAAAATGTGGAGAAAACTAAAAAAAATAACACGTTTTTTCGCTAAACTATGGTATAATTATCTAGGTAAGATAGTGTTTTAAACATTTCCACGCTACACTTATAATAATAACTTTAAAAACATATTAATTATTTAAGAGGTGATTTCATGCGTTTCGAAATTAACAAAGATAAATTACTGTACCATCTTATCGTCGCACAAAAAGCTTTATCTAATAAAACACCAAACCCTGCATTACAAGGAATTAAACTTGATGTTTTAGAAGATCATTTAATACTCACAACTAGTAATTCAGATATTTCAATTAAAATTAAATTAGAAGACTCTAGTTTAAATATTGAAGAAAAAGGATCTGTATTAATTCCTGGTAAATATTTTATTGAGATTATTCGTAAGTTAGATGGTCAAATGGTTCAAATGTCTTATATTGATGATAATTTACTACGTATAGAAGCTGATCACTCAGATATTACTTTAAATATGCTTGAAATTGACGATTATCCAAATTTAATATTTAATGAAAAAGAAACGTTTATTAAAATTAATGTTCGCACATTAAAAACCATTATTAGACAAACAGCTTTTTCAACTTCAACTATTGAAAATCGTCCAATATTAACAGGAGTTAATCTAAAAATTGATGGTCAAAAACTTAGTGCAGTTGCGACAGATTCATATAGATTGAGTCAAAAAACAATTACACTAGAAGATACTTACGATAAAATGAATGTTATTATTCCAGGAAAAAGTTTAGAAGAACTTATGAAAATCCTTGAAAACAATCAAGATTATGTTCAAATTCATTTTGATCAATCACGTGTTTTATTTAAGTATAACAATATTTTATTCTTATCGAGATTACTTGAAGGAAATTATCCTGAGACCTCAAAATTGATTCCTCAAGAATTTCCTGTTCAAATTAAATTTAACAAAGAACAACTTTTAACGGCAATTGAACGTGCAAGTCTATTATCAAGTCGAGATGGGCACAACGCGATTGTAAAATTAAACTTAAGACAAGATGATACAGTTGAAATTTCTTCTAATTCACCTGAAATTGGGCGTGTACTAGAAGAAATCTATCCAGTTGATGAAGTAGTTGGTTCACCTATAAAAATTGCTTTTAGCTCAAAATATGTCCTTGAAGCACTTAAGGTTTTTGCCTCAAGTGAAGTGAGTGTAAGTTTCACTGGAGAGATTCGTCCATTCATCATAACAGGTGAATATGATGAGGATATGTTACAACTTGTTTTACCAGTAAAAACAGATTAAAAAAACTGATATTTTTAGGGCTCATTTTGAGCCCTTTTTTTTACGTAAAACCTTGTTTTCACATACTATATAATATATAATATATATAAGTATTTATATATATGAAAGAGTGGTTCTATGGAGACTGTAAAAATACATACTGATTTTATCACTTTAGGTCAATTATTGAAGTTTGTAAATATTGCGAGTAGCGGTGGAGATATTAAAGCTATTTTAGCAACAAAAAAAATAACCGTAGATCAAGAAGTCGATAACAGACGTGGCCGTAAACTTTATAAAGGCATGGTTATTGATATTCAAGATTACGGCGTTTTTAAAATCGTATGATTATCAAACAACTAGAATTATCCTCTTTTAGAATTTATAACACCTTAAATTTAGAATTTCATCCTAACTTAAATATTATTATAGGAGATAATGCTCAAGGTAAAACTAGTATTTTAGAAGCGATTCATTTATTAGGATTAACCAAGTCTCACAAACTATCTAAAGATGAGGATATCATTCAAAAAGGCGCAGAGTACGCTAAAATTTCCGCACTCTGCGATTTTAAAGACAAAAAGACCCAACTGAACATGGTCCTATCAAAAGGCGGTAAGAAAGTAAAATACAACCGTATAGAAATGACAAAACTTAGCGATTATATAGGATTGTTAAATGTGGTTATGTTTTCTCCAGAAGACTTAGATTTAATTAAAGGGGCGCCTTTAGAACGTAGAAGATTCTTAGATTTAGAAATTGGACAACTCTCAAAAAACTATATAAATGATTTAACACATTACCGTAGATTATTAAAAGAACGTAATGATGTTTTAAAAGGAATTTCACTTAAAAAATTTGATCATATAACCCTTGAAGTTATAACAGACCAACTAATTCATTATGCTGAAAAAATTGTAACTAAAAGAAAAACATTTATTGAGTCATTAAACAATCATTTAACAGAAACCATTCCGCTAATCAGTGAAGAAGACCCTGTTGTAAAAATTGTTTATGAGCCTTCAATAGAAAAAGATTTTAAAAAAGCATTAGAAAAAAAAGAACCTATTGATATCTTGACAGGCTCAACAAGTTTAGGGCCTCATCGTGATGATTACGGATTTTATTATGATGATGACGTTGTTAAAAACTTTGCATCACAAGGTCAAATTAGAACAATAGTTCTTGCATTAAAGCTCGCAGTTACCGAAATGATATTCGCTAAAAGAGGCCATTACCCAATTGTTTTACTTGATGATGTTTTTAGTGAATTAGATTATAAAAGGCAAGAAAGTATTATTTATAAGTTAAACAAAAACGCACAGATTTTTATAACAACGACAGACTTAAATCAAATTAATAAAAAGTATATAAAAGAATCAACTGTATTTGAAATACACGCAGGTAAAATCAAAGGAGTGAAACACCATGGATGAAAAAAGAACTTATACGTCGAGTAATATTCAAATTCTTGAGGGGTTAGAAGCAGTTAAGAAACGCCCAGGGATGTTTATTGGTTCAACAGGACCAAGAGGATTACATCATTTAGTATGGGAAATCGTAGATAATGCTGTTGATGAGGCATTAGCTGGGTATGCATCAACCATAACTATTGATATTTTAGAAGACAATATTGTTAAAGTTCAAGATGATGGACGTGGGATTCCAGTTGATACCCATCCTAAAACAGGATTACCAGCTGTTGAAACAATTTTAACTACCCTTCATGCGGGTGGTAAATTTGATAACCAAAGTTATAAAGTATCTGGAGGACTCCATGGGGTTGGTGCAAGTGTTGTTAATGCATTAAGTACATGGCTAGAAGTCGATATTCACCGTGATGGTAGACAATATATTCAACGCTATGAAAAAGGAATCACTTCAACACCACTACAAGAATTAGGTGAAACCCCGTTAACAGGGACAATGATTACTTTTAAAGCTGATCCAGATATTTTCAAAGAAACAACGGAATACGACTTTGAAACATTAAGATTACGTATCCAACAAATGGCTTTTTTAAATAAAGGGATTAACTTTCACATAACTGATCATCGTGAACCAAATAATATTGTAACAAAGAGTTATATTTATGAAGGCGGAATTATAGAGTATGTCGCTTATTTAAATAAAAACAAAGAAAACCTTCATCAAAAAGTTATTTATGCTGAAGGGGAACAAGAAGGTATTATCGTTGAGATTGCAATGCAATATAACGATTCTTTTAGCCAAAACATTTTCCCATTTACTAATAATATTCATAACATGGAAGGTGGGACGCATGAGGAAGGATTTAAACTTACACTTACTCGTATCTTAAATACTTATGCGAAAACCAATAATATCTTTAAAAAAGATGAATCTTTACTAGGTGAAGATACACGTGAAGGTCTTACAGCTATTATTAGTGTAAAACATCCTGATCCTCAGTTCGAAGGTCAAACTAAATCTAAACTAGGTAGTACTGAAGTTCGTAAAGTTGTGGCCCAAATTTTAAGTGAAGGGTTAGAACGATACTTACTTGAAAATCCGAATGATGCAAGAATCATTATTGAAAAAGCACTTCTTGCCTCTCGTGCAAGACTTGCGGCTAAAAAAGCACGTGAAGCCACCCGTCGTAAAAGCCCATTAGATGGGTTAGGGTTTGCATCAAAACTTGCAGACTGCCGCACGAAAGATCCTAGAAAAAGCGAACTATATATTGTAGAGGGTGATTCTGCAGGTGGTAGTGCAAAACAAGGAAGAGATTCTGAGTTTCAAGCCATTTTACCATTACGCGGAAAAGTGTTAAACGTAGAAAAAGCCCGTTTAGATAAAATATTAGGAAATAAAGAAATATTATCATTAATCCAAGCATTTGGAACAGGTATTGGTGATGAGTTCAACGCAGATAACAGCCGTTACCATAAAGTTGTAATTATGACGGATGCGGATGTGGATGGAGCACATATTAGAACATTACTGCTCACGTTCTTGTTTAGACACATGAAAGCATTAATTGAAAAAGGGTATGTCTATATTGCGCAACCGCCACTATATAAAATACAACAAGGAAAGCGCATAGATTACGCGTTTACTGAAAAAGAATTAGCGATTAAACTTGAAGATTTCGGACCAAGATCTCAAATCCAACGCTATAAAGGACTTGGAGAAATGAATCCTGATCAGTTATGGGAAACAACTATGGACCCAAATACAAGAACATTACTTAAAGTATCCCTAGATGATGCAATGGATGCAGATCATGTATTTAGCATGTTAATGGGTGATGATGTTGCCCCACGTAAAGAGTTTATACAAGAAAATGCATTAGCCGTGCAAAATCTAGATGTTTAGGAGTGAATTAAATGGATGATAACAATATAATAAAACCAATAGAGTTTGATAAAATATCAGAAATAAATATCACCAAAGAAATGAAAAGCTCATTCCTAAGCTACGCAATGAGCGTTATTGTTTCACGCGCATTACCTGATGTTAGAGATGGATTAAAACCAGTTCACCGCCGTATTTTATACGGGATGGAAGAACTAGGTGTTCAACCAGATAAATCCTTTAAAAAATCTGCCCGTATTGTCGGGGATGTTATGGGGAAATATCATCCTCATGGGGATAGTGCAATCTATGATGCAATGGTACGTATGGCACAAACATTTAGTTACCGTTACCCACTAGTTAATGGACACGGAAACTTCGGTTCCATTGACGGAGATGGCGCAGCTGCAATGCGTTACACCGAAGCTAAAATGCATAAAATTACTGCAGAAATGCTTTCTGATATTAAAAAAGACACCATCGATTTTGTCGATAACTATGATGGATCTGAAAGAGAACCAAGCGTTTTACCAAGTAAATTCCCGAACCTACTTGTAAATGGGTCAACAGGGATTGCTGTTGGTATGGCCACAAATATTCCACCACATAACTTAACTGAAGTGATTAATGGCGTATTAGCGTACATTGAAAATAATGATGTTACCACTGAAGAGTTAATGGATATCATCACAGGTCCTGACTTTCCAACAGGTGGTACGATCATGGGAATTAGTGGATTAAGACAAGCTTATGAAACTGGAAATGGCTCTATTAAGATAAGAGCTAAAGCTGACATAACAGAAGAAAAATCAGGAAAGAAAACCATAACCATTACAGAAATTCCATACCAAGTTAATAAATCACGATTAATTGAAAAAATTGCAGAGCTTGCAAAAGAAAAACGTATTGAAGGCATTACAGATTTAAGAGATGAATCTAATCGTAACGGAATTAAGATTGTTATTGAACTTAGAAAAGATGCAAATGCTGAAGTAACACTTAATAATTTATACAAGTTCACCCCTCTTCAAACGTCGTTTGGGATGAATATGTTAGCACTTGTTAACAATCAACCTAAAATTTTAAGTTTAAAAGAAATGCTTATTCATTATGTTGATCATCAAGTTGAGGTTTTAACAAGAAGATCGATTTTCGACTTAGATAAAGCAAAAGCAAGAGCACATATCCTTGAAGGATTACTCATTGCACTTGACCGTATTGACGCGGTCATAGAAGTTATTCGTAATGCTTATGATGATGCAGAAGAACAGTTAATGAGTAAGTTTGATTTATCTAGTGAACAAGCAAAAGCGATATTAGAGATGCGTTTACGCCGCTTAAGTGGCTTAGAACGTGAGAAGATTGATCAAGAATTAAAAGATCTGTATGTAACTATTTCAGAACTTGAATTCTTACTTGCAAATGAAGGGCGTAAATTTGAAATTATTAAAGATAATTTAATTCAGTTAAGAGAAACTTACGGAGACGGTAGACGTACAGAAGTTTCATTAGCACTTGATTTAGATATTGAAGATGAAGATTTAATTCCAGAAGAAAATGTCATTATCACTATTACACAAGGTGGTTATTGTAAACGTATGACTACTGAGAGTTATAAAACTCAAAACCGCGGTGGTAAGGGATTAACTGGTATTAAAACCAATGAAGATGATGCGGTTGAACATATTATTCCAACCTCAACCCATGACTTCTTACTGTTCTTTACTAACAAAGGACGTATCTACAAAATGAAAGGGTATAAGATTCCATCTTATAGCCGCCAATCTAAAGGATTACCACTTGTTAACTTATTGCAACTTGAAGATAATGAAACTTTACAAGCCATCGCAAACATTAAAAACTTTGATGAAAACCAATACTTGTTCTTTGTTACTAAAAAAGGTGTTGTTAAACGTACACACGTCAATGCATTCCAAAATATTAGAGCATCAGGAATCCGCGCAATCAACTTAAAAGAAGGCGATGAACTTCTTGATGTGCGACAAACATTCGGAAACCAAGATGTCATTATTGGCGCATCAAACGGAAAAGCGATTCGCTTTAACGAAGAAACCGTTCGTGATATGGGACGTGTGGCTAGTGGTGTTAGAGGAATTAGACTAGGTGAAAACGATGAAGTTGTTGGAATCAGTTTAGTTGGAGAAGAAAGAAATCAAGTACTAATAGTTACGGAAAATGGCTATGGTAAGCGAACAGAGATTGAAGAATATCGCCAACAAAACCGTGGTGGTAAAGGGGTTAAAACCTTAAATGTTACAGAAAAAAACGGACAACTTGTTAAGCTAAAAAGTGTTTGTGGTGATGAAGATTTAATCATTATTACTAATAAAGGCATGATGATCCGTATAGCTATAGAACAAATTGCCCAAACAAGCCGTGCAACTCAAGGGGTTCGCCTGATGAGATTAAACGAAGGACATAGCGTCGCAACCGTTGCAGTTGTACCTAAGGAAGAAATCGATGATATCTTACAAGAAGAAGTATTAAATGAACAACTTGAAGCTACAAAAGAAGTTGCCCATAATGAAAGTGTAGAAACCCCACTTCATATAGAAGAAACCCCATCTATAAACTCAGAAATTACTGAAGAATTAGAAGATAACGACGAAACTAATGATACTGAAAAACCTAAATTAAACTTGTTTGATGACGAAGAGTAATTGACAAATAGTTTAAGCTTTGATAAACTGCATGTATAAATGAAAGCCATAAAGAGACTAAGTAATTTTGACTTTTTAAAAGAGAACTAGTGGATGGTGTAAACTAGTATTAGTCATAATGAAATCTACCTCTTTTGCGGAACTAATCCTTCCCGGTTTATTACCGTTATCAATATCGAGTGAGTGCTATGCACTAACTAGGGTGGCAACACGGGTTTAAACTCGTCCCTTTACGGGGACGAGTTTTTTTATTTATTAAAAGGAGGTATATCTATGTTAGATATCAAATTAATTCGAGATAATCTTGAAGAAGTTATTAAGCGTTTAAATACAAGAGGGGAAGACTTTAGCTATTTAAGAGAAGTTTTAACCATGGATGAAAAAAGAAGAGAATACTTACAAAAAAGTGAAGCATTAAAACAAGCACGTAATGAAGCTAGTAAGCAAATTGGTATTTTAAAACGTGAAGGCAAAGATATTAAAGATGTTGTCAGTCAAATGGACCTTGATAAAGAAACCATGCAAAAATATGACATACTCTTAAAAGAACTTGAAGATAAAATCACATATCAATTACTGATTACACCGAATCTTCCTAACGAAAAAATACCACTTGGAAAAGATGAATCAGATAATCTTTTAATCAAGGAATATGGCCTTATTCCGGAATTTGACTTTGAGGTAAAACCGCACTGGGAAATTGGGGTAACACTTAATATTTTAGATTTTGAACGTGCAGCAAAAGTCGCATCAAGTCGCTTTGTTGTATATAAAGGTGATGGCGCAAGATTAGAGCGTGCATTAATTAACTTTATGATGGATTTACATCGTGATGAGCATGGGTATTTAGAAGTCATGTTGCCTTACATCGTAAACTATGAATCTATGTTGGCAAGTGGACAATTCCCTAAATTTGAAGATGAGGCATTTAAATTAGTTGATGACCGTAATCTATATTTAAATCCCACAGCAGAAGTACCTAGCATTAACCTACACCGTAATGAAATTTTAGATATAACTGATCTTCCAATTAAATATACAGCGTTTACAACTGCTTTTAGACAAGAAGCAGGGAGTGCAGGAAGAGATACAAGGGGCATTATAAGACAACATCAATTTAATAAAGTTGAACTGATTAAGTTTAGCACGCCAGAAACTTCTTATGATGAACTAGAAGCAATGCTTAAAAATAGTGAAAAAGTGTTACAACTACTAGAATTACCTTATCGCATTGTTGAACTTTGTAGTGGTGATGTTGGCTTTGCAATGGCAAAAACATATGATATTGAAGTCTATTTACCTTCATATAATACTTACCGTGAAATCGGGAGTATATCAAATGCTGAAGACTATCAAGCAAGAAGAGCAAACATTAAATTTAGAAGAACAAAAGATTCAAAACCAGAATTTGTTCATACTCTAAACGGGTCAGGACTCGCAGTAGGTAGAACGGTTGTGGCAATCTTAGAAAACTATCAGCAAAAAGATGGTACAATTAAAGTACCTACAGTATTAATTCCGTATATGAAAAAAGATCTTATTAAATAATTAGGAGGCTACTATGTTTCAGTTACAAAAAGCGTTTAGTTTACAAGAAGAAAGTAAGACTTTAATTTTAACAAATGATTTAGAAAATGCACTAGTTACTACTATTTTTGAGGGATTAAATCTATCTAACGATATCCTCTCAAATGAGCCATTTACCACAGTTTATACCTTGGGTAAACTCGCAGCGAAAAAAGTTATTATTATAGAAAAAGATTTTTTAGAAAATACCAAAAAAACAACGACTGTACTTAAAGCGATTAGTGGGTTAAAAGAAGATGCTATTTTGTTACTTGATTCTTTTGACGAGAAAAAAATCAGTCATTTATTTGAAGGATTGTTAACAATTGGATATACGTTTAACAAATTAAAATCAAAAGATGATAACAAACAGTATAATCTTGCTTATTTCACTGAAAAAACACTTGATGATGCTATTCATGAAGGCGTTGTGTATGGAGAAGCAATTAACCATACCAAAGACTTAGTTAATTTACCTTATAATTATTTAAATGCAACCGGACTTGCTGAATATGCAACATCTTTATCTGTTATTGATAACCTAACTGTAAAAATCCTTAATAAAAAAGAAATTGAAGCGCTAAATATGGGTGCATTCTTAGGGGTTAATAAAGGAAGTAAAGACGAACCTAAACTTATACATATTGATTACAATGGAGATGCCTCATCTAAAGAAATCACGGCATTAATCGGAAAAGGTGTCATGTATGATACTGGTGGATATTCCTTAAAAACACCACAAGGGATGCCTAATATGAAATGTGATATGGCGGGTGCAGCAACGGTTTTAGGTTCTATTGAAGCCATTGCCCGTTTAAAGTATAAAGCAAATGTTAGTGTTATTATTGCAGCAACAGACAACCGTATCGGAGACGATGCTATTGTTCCAGATGATATCTTAACTGCTGCAAATGGGTTAACCATTGAAATCATTTCTACAGATGCTGAGGGGCGTTTAACTTTAGCGGATGCATTATGGTATGCACAAAAAGAAGGTGCAACTAAATTAATCGATGTTGCAACCCTTACTGGTGCAATCGTTGCAGCACTAGGAAAAGACTATACTGGTGCATTCACAAATAATAAAAACTTTTTAGAAGAACTTAAAAAAGTTTCAGAAGAAACCAAAGAAGGTATTTGGGAAATGCCAATTTCAGAAGGATACCGTGAAGAGTTAAAAAGCTATGCTGCAGATATGAGCAATAAAGGTGGTCGTTTAGCAGGTGCATCAATTGCAGCTGCGTTTTTGGAAAAATTCATTGAAAATGATTGTCCTTGGATTCATCTAGATATTGCTGGTACGTCTTTTGAATCAGCAACAGGGGCAACAGGAACGATGGTTAAAACATTAGCTAGATTATTTAAATAAAA